>CAYUYL010000008.1:0-7105 GCA_964449195.1 uncultured Filomicrobium sp. | reverse complement strand
ACCCTTTCTGGCGGGGAGAGTCAGCGCATTCGCCTGGCTTCGCAAATTGGTTCCGGACTAACCGGCGTTCTGTACGTCCTGGATGAACCTTCAATCGGACTGCATCAACGCGACAATGAACGCCTGCTTGGCACGCTGAGACATTTGCGCGACCTCGGCAATACAGTCATCGTTGTTGAACACGATGAGGATGCCGTTCTTTGCGCCGACCACGTCGTCGACATCGGTCCTGGCGCCGGCGTACATGGCGGACAAATCGTGGCACAGGGAACCCCGGCGGAAGTCATGGCCACCAACGAAAGTTTGACCGGCCAATATCTCAGCGGCACGCGCCAGGTTATGCTGCCAGCGGAGCGCCGCCATCCAGATGCCAGGCGGCAGATCAACGTTGTCGGTGCAAGCGGCAATAACCTCAAGACTGTTACCGGCTCTGTCCCCCTTGGACTACTGACGTGTGTGACCGGCGTGTCGGGTTCTGGAAAATCGACGTTTCTCATCGATACGATGTATAAAGCGATCGCCAGGCGCTTGAATAATGCACGTGAGAACCCGAGCCCCCATAAAGAGATTCACGGAATTGAACATCTCGACAAGGTGATTGACATCGACCAATCACCCATTGGGCGTACGCCGCGCTCCAATCCTGCGACATATACCGGTGCGTTCACCCCCATTCGCGAGTGGTTTGCCGGACTTCCTGAAGCGAAAGCGCGCGGCTATCTGCCGGGACGCTTTTCATTTAATGTCAAAGGCGGACGTTGCGAAGCATGCCAGGGCGACGGTGTGATTAAAATCGAAATGCACTTCCTGCCGGATGTCTATGTGACATGCGATCAATGCAAAGGCGCGCGTTATAATCGTGAAACCCTGGAAATTAAGTTTCGCGATAAATCCATTGCCGATGTTCTTGACATGACGGTGGAAGATGCATGCCTGTTCTTCAAAGCTGTTCCGGCTATTCGCGATAAAATGGAAACGCTACGCCGCGTTGGCCTTGGCTATATCAAAGTCGGTCAGCAGGCCACAACACTCTCCGGCGGCGAGGCGCAGCGTGTCAAACTCGCCAAGGAGTTGTCCCGGAGAGCCACCGGACGCACACTTTACATCCTAGATGAGCCAACCACAGGATTGCATTTTCACGATGTCGCCAAACTCCTGGAAGTTCTGCACGAATTGGTAGATGCCGGCAACTCAGTAGCGGTCATCGAACATAATCTCGAAGTCATTAAAACGGCTGACTGGGTGATTGATATCGGCCCGGAAGGCGGCGACGGCGGTGGTGAAATCATTGTGCAAGGCACACCCGAGGATGTCGCAGGAAATGCAGCAAGCTATACTGGACAATTCCTGGCTGGCCTCCTTAAACGGCGCGGGCATAAAACGGAGCAAAAGCCAAAGCATGCGCTGAGAGCCAGAAAGAAGAAGAAGACAGATTCTCAAAAAGCTCCCCCTAAGCGAAAGAGAACTACGGCGGCAGAGTAAAAATCTATCGAAAAATCGCAACAGATTTGTACCGTTGACCATCAGACCACATGCACGGGTGAGATCTTATGAAAATGATATCATAATACCTGGCTATACCAGCATAAAAGCTGCGGCAAAGCTTATACTTGCACAATGCTGCCCCTACAAGTTATAAAAGCGCTTTACTATTTGCGGCACATACAGAGTAGAGCTTGAATTCTATTGTGATATGAGCCCATATTGTTGTTGTTCGTCAGAGGCTTGCATATCTTCGAAAATTCGAATTCATGCTGCCTGCGGATTGAATAAAGTTGTATCTAAATTTATAGGCGCTTGATCAAATCGAACGCATTCATAATGGGGCGGTTAGCTCAGCGGTAGAGCACTACGTTGACATCGTAGGGGTCACTGGTTCGATCCCAGTACCGCCCACCATTTTTAAACGCGGCTTTTCGACGAGGTCTATGATCCAGTGAGCGCTTTATTTTAACAGAAATTGTGTGTTAACAATTACCTGCGCATATAAAGTTGTATATTAAAAATTACAGTCTTCATTTCAAGACAGGAGGTCATCTCGTTATGGGCGGCTTTGAAACTAAACAGCAAAACATCGCAAATGAAATGGCGAAGCGGATCTTCCGGCCGCACTCAATGATATTCTCAGTAAGATTATCACATCTCAAAAGCGGTGCTTGATAGTCCCCCGGATCTGCAGTGATGAGTCATCAGGCTCAGGCAGAGGCTCTTCAGACAACTTGCTCTCATTGCCATAAAGAAACTCCATGCCAAAATCCAGGTTTGGAATAACTCCAACGGTTCCCAAACCAGGAACACCAAGGATCGTCCCAGATGAGCCGTTCAATGAGGAGCCTGCCACTTTATCCGTAGAGGCAACATCTGCCCTGGTCTCTGGTTTGACATCCACAGGTTTCGCAACCGTAACCTTAGCTGCAATATCCTGAACGCCGGTATTTTCAAACGCGGTGGCAACAAGTGGCGCAACAAACAACAAAGCACTCGCTGACATAACCTTGATATAATGTTTCATAGAGCTTTCCAGACTGATTTATTCCAAGCTCATGGGACCAAGTGATTAAAATTTAACAGCTCTCACAATGCAGCCATATTGCCTAACAAACAATGAAGATTTGGCAGAATCAGTAAGACCTTTTTAGAATGTGCGCTAAGAGCCACAGTCGTGGCATCTTTACCAAAAAAAGATTTTTTATTCGGCCTCAATAACTTAGAGCACAAGCTGAAATCATCAAATTATCTGATACTGCAAAGCGTACACTCCCGCACACATTGGATTGCAGAAACGGGCACAACTGGGCACGGGCTTCCACATCATCCTCCAGGCCGTTGAAATATCACCTGTCAGGCCGCAATGCACAAAAATCAGCACATTTCCAAACGGATAAAATCGGACTGGGTGGCCGGATGTTATCGGATTAGGTGGCCGGATACGCCGGAATGGGCAAACGAGATGCAGCGTATGAATACGCAAACGAAAACAGGGGCGAAACCGCCCCTGTTTAAGATCAAAATCTTTATAAAGATTAGAATTTGATGCGTGAACCGAGAACAAGCTGATCTGATGTGCCGCCGTCGCTATCATTGACTTCAGCATCCATCCGCTTGTACCAGAAGTATACGTCCATAGCAGCAGCATCGATTTTTTGCTCGACACCAAGACCATAGATTTCAAGCGATGAGTCCAGACCGATCTCACGCTCATTGTATGTGTACATCAACCACAGGTTTGTCTTACCAAGAGCATTAAACTTGCGGTTAAGACCACCTGTGATGTGCCAGCCGTAGTTTGTGTCATCACCAGCGATCAGCTCGTCCTGGTTCATACCGTATGCAGAAGCGATATAAAGGCCAGAGGAAACGTGCATCACACTACCTGACAAACCAAGAGAACGGCAGTCGCGATCTGAATCAGCACTTGAGCCTGTGCAAGATGCACCGGAGATAGCATCTGTGTCGCCGTCTGTATCCTGAGAGTAACCAACCCCCACAGCAATGCGAATACCTTTGAATTCGCGAGCATACTTCAGGGCGATATCCCAATAGTCATCATCAGAGAATGACGCAGAGACTGCAAAGCCTGCAAAGGTTGGTGACAGGTAGCGAACGACCTCACGACGATCACCTTCGCCTGCGAACCCACCTGCATTACCACCATGCTTATCAAAAGCTACACCATTGGCGGCAAGCAAGTTACCCATATCATTGCTGTAGTCCGGCCCATTCCCCATACCACAACCAAGGCAGATTTCAGTAATTCCATCGGTTGCGGCAGAAGTCCAGCCCAGCCAGACTGTGCCGAAACGTTTAGATTTCACATAAAGCGCTTCATGGCGTATATCAAGACCAGAACCATTGGGCTTTGAGCTAGTATTGTCTTGCTCGACGCCAGCCAGATTATTACTACGAACACCGAACTCCATCAGGAAGCCAGCGGACCAGTCTGGAGTGATGGTTGCCTCACCATTAAAGCGGAAGCGAGAGCGAGAGGCGTTGTGCGTACCGATGGAAACATTTGATTCGTCGTTCGCACCAGCATCACTAACGTCCCAGAACACAACCGCCTCGTTCACGTGACCGGAAACAGTCAGTGAAACGCGGCGGTTTCCTTTGCGGGCTGAAGTTGCTTCCAGCTCAGCAATGCGCTCTTCGAGATCCGCACAGCAATTGCCGCCAAGATCAGCAGCGACACCGGCCGTCGCGCACATTGTGCCAGCAGCGGCAACAATGGCTAAACGGCTTATAGACTTTGAAAGTCCCCCAATCATAGTATTCTCCACGTCTGTGGTTGCAGATATTGCAGAAAGCACCACGCGCTGCCCGGCGACAGCCCGTGTCCGGACAAAACAGCACGCACGCGCGTGTGCGCACGCGGCTCTGACCGGACGCGATACAAACTCACAACTGACGCGAAAAGAAACTTGGTGCGGCTCACCTACTCGCCGGGCTTGCTCCCTGCTGCGGAAGTGAATTCAAGCTTGAAAGCTTTTTGCTTTACTCCACATTGCGAAACCCCTTTGGGGCCTAGCCGCACGACTCAATACGATGAAACAATAATTAGGTTAGTAATCTCTTTAAAGCAAATACCATGGAGCAATATCCCAAGGCAATTCGCATTTAAGTTGCAACAACGTCACACTTTTGCAACGGATATCCGCAGATAATCGGCTGATCAGCGCCAAAATGTACATTTTGCAACCGCCTCAAGGAAGCGCGCACTTCAGAAGCACGTCATTTGCGAACACCTGATTCGGCAGATTTAGCCTCTAAGTATCAGCGAAGAAGAAGACGAAAAACTGCGTTGACCTCAACTCCACGCCTCAGCGCACAAGGTGCGGCCGAACTCTTTCGAATCCCCAATAGGTAAAGGCCGTCCACCATGCCTTTAGGTGGTATGTTATTACCTCATTACCTAGACAGTCCGCCGGACTTTATTAGAGAGCTCACCGGCCACGAATACAAACTTTTTCATTCCCTAGTCTGGCACCGGCAACCAGCCATCAAATGACGAAAGCAGTGCCCGTTTTTTTAAAGCCAGGCAAAACAGCACTCACATAGAAACCAATCTTCAGCCAGACACAACATCTCCTACAAAAAAGAAAGGGCCGCCCAAATGGCAGCCCTTCCAATTAGATATCGTTTTTGCGAAAATTAGAATTGAACTGACGCACCAACGATAATGCCTTCTGATGATTGATCTGGAGTAGCATCATTATTGTTGTACAGATACTCGATGTAAACATTCATCGCCGCAGCATCGATGTCCTGAGAAATGGAAGCTGAGAAGTTGTATGGGTTTGCATCAGCTCCATCAGTCTCGCTCGTGGCGTAACCAACTTCGAATGTTGTGTCACCAAGAGAATTCAGCTTCGTCTGAATACCTGTGCTGACAGCCCAACCAGTTGTGTCAGTGTTTGCACTTCCATCTTCGGTCACACCGTAAGCAGCGTTCAGGAAGACACCTGAAGGCACGTGCATGATGGATGCAGAGCCGGAAACTGTGGTATCTTCATCAAGACCATTGTTTGTATCGTCTTGAATTTGATAGTAACCGACACCAGCAGCAACGCGGATCGCGCCGAATTCGCCAGCATAACGCAGAGCGACGTCATAGCCATCCTGGTTAGCTGCGCCTTCACCACCATTGTGGAAGAAAGATGCACTCACTGCGAAACCAGCGAAAACTGGAGAAACGTAGTGAATACCAACGTCGCGGTTACCTGGATCCAACGCTGGTGCATTACATGTACCAGGGAATTCAGCACAACCGTCTGAGTTGAATGAAATACCACCAGCAAGTGCAATTTCAGCAATACCAGCTGAAGCGGTATCAGTACGGCCTAGCTTGATTGTACCAAACTGCTGACTTGTGATGTAAAGCATGGTGTGACGGTTCTGGACAACGTTTGTGTCGTCGTCAACCTGAATTTCCATACGATAACCAGCGCTCAGGTCAGCATTGATTTTTGCTGAACCCCTAAAACCGAAGCGGCTGCTGGCGTCATCATCACCACCAACTGTGAAATTGTTGCGAATGCGAGCACCTTCATCATCGTACCAAACCATGGCACGGGCAATTTGACCATAAACAGTCAGCGACTGCTTGCGGTTGCCCTTGCGAGCTGTTGTAGCCTCCAGCTCAGCAACGCGCTCTTCCAGGTCTGCACAGCAATCACCGCCAAGGTCAGCAGCTTTTGCAGCAACACCACCGAACGCAACACCAGCAGCAGCGACAAGTGCAATGCGGCTGGATGACTTAATTAGTCCCCCGATCATATCTCTTACTCCAATTGGACAACGCCACAGGACCCACCCAGCAAACTTTGCTGAGACACTCAAGCCCAGCTTGTGCTGGGGCAGATCGCATGATGACAAGTTTCTGTGTAGTGTCATACGACCACGCAAGACTATGCTTAGCCGAAGAGACTTTCGGATCGCAACCGCAAACGTATATTCAACCCTACTTGCCCGCGAACCTGTTGCCTGTTAGCCACGAGTCCTGTGCACGCAGATGCAACACGTCTTAGAAAGACCGCCTCAAATGCAAGGCAAACGCATTTGGCCCGGATGGAAATAACTTTTATTTTCAACAGCATAGGCATTAAGCAGACTGCGTGACGTGAAACACGGCAAAGAAAACAGATACCAGACGTTGAAACCCTACAGACCTTAAACATAAATTGCATCGCAGATGTTTGACTATGGTAAACGCCGGCAAAACAGGGATTTGCTCCTCATAAAGCGTGGCTACATCACAGCGTATTCATGGCAACAAATTCCGGCTAGAAGAGCATCGCCAGCATCTCCATCAGAAATGGACATCTATAAAACAGCTGCAATAGCGCCCCGCGTAATAAAGCAGGCAAGGCAAAACTTATGACTGATGAACCGTATGACATTATTATTGTGGGCGCAGGACCAACGGGACTGCTTGCGGGCCTCGCCGGCGCGCAGGCCGGTCTCAACGTTGCAATATGCGGAAAACTGCCAGTCACGCCTGCTGGCATGGCAGATACACGCACCGCCGCTCTTTTTAACAACAGCATCACAATGCTGGAGAATTTAAAAGTCTGGTCCGGCCTCAAAGCCCATTGCGAAGAGGTCAAGG
>CAYUYL010000007.1:0-29961 GCA_964449195.1 uncultured Filomicrobium sp. | reverse complement strand
CCTCATCGCCGAGGCTCTCGGGACATAACCTGCAACATCAAACCAGAACACAGCCCAGCCAATTGAGCTTAAAGCCTAGCGTTCTGCCGGGCCAGCGCTCTAAATACCGATTTCCGGCAACTTACGCATAAAGCAGCCCTCGAATGCACGCGGCGGGCAAGTTGCGCAATGACTTTATCGAGACCGCTTGCGCTGTTGTCGTAATGTTATTGCGCCCTCAGAAACGACAACAATATGACGGCCGTATAACAGCAACGCTTATCAGAACAGCACCGAATCACTTAGTTTGCATATGTTAGCAGATAAATTTGCATCGATGTGCAAATGCGGGAGACAAAATACAATGTGTCTACAGAATATATCGAGATACAAAACTCATCCTGCGTTGTTTTTAGTTGTTGCGTGTGGTGTCGCTTCAAGTGCCATAACCTTGGGTACGCCAGCTCTGGCTTATGAAACCGGCTCAAAAACCTTTGCGCCACGTGTTGAAGGTGAATTATCGCTCGAAATCCAGTCCGACAACATCTACAAGTCAGATGATCCGTCCGCAGAATTGTCAGACAATTATACCAGCAAAGAGCTTGGCCTGACACTGCATCTGGCGCCGTATTTTCAGGTTGTCGGCACCTTCCTGATGGAGCCGGTCCGCGATCCTACGGATGACCGTTTCTTTGAAGATTACGGTGCCTATGCAGAGGAAATCTATGCACGTTTTACGTTTGGTCAGATCGGTTTGAACGTTGGTAAATACGGCCCGGCCTTTGGACGTGCCTGGGATGCTGCGCCAGGCCTTTATGGTGATGCTTTCGCTGGAGATTATGAACTTGCTGAGCGCCTCGGTATAGCCGTCACTTATGAGAGGTCTGTGTCATCGCTTGGCGACATCAATCTAATGGCAAGCGTTTTCAAGCTCGATGATACGGCTTTGAGCCGTTCCATCTTCACCGGACGGGGAAAAACATCTCGCAGCGATGGAGGAGCCAGCAACACCGGTGGCTTAGAATCGTTCGCTCTGGATGCGCAATTTTCTGATGTCATGAAATCCGGCATCGGTTTTAACTTAGGATATCGCCTGCAGGCTAAAGGCATCGGTCCTGATGACGTTGACGATGAGCAGGGCTTTGTTGTCGGCATCAACGGCGAGCATGACTTCAAAAATGCCAAGTTTGAATGGCTTGTTGAAGGCGCGCGCTTGGATAACTTTGAAGCGGGCTCAAGTGACGTCGATGTCATAACCGCGGGTATGCAAATCACATTCAACGAGCGTTATAATGTTGCTGTGACAGGTGCCCATAGAGACGTGGATGCGGTCGGAGAAGATTATACAGACCGGATGCTGCAGATTTCCGCAGGCATGGAGGTCTACAAAGGCTGGACTGTTGATATCGGCCACAAGTGGGAGCGTACAGAAGATATCGATAGTAGAACGATTGGCGTTTTATTCGCCAAAACGTTTGAATTTGATTCAGCGAAAAAGTAGGTCGCCTAAGGCAGGAAGCCCGTTGTGATCCAGGGCTGCCTGCTTTTTGCTAGCCTATTCAACAGCTCTATTCTCAACTGGAACAGCTTTTGCTTCTGCATAACGTGTAGTTTCTCACATGCCCCGCTGCAATTGCAGTGGCACCTATGAGCGTTGCGATAAGTTCACCACCTTTTCCAAGAAGGCTATGCCCAAGCGTTGCGGCGAGGATCAATGCTGTTAGCCCAGCTAGTCCAAAAAACACAACGCCCCGGTCTTTGTGGGCACGGCAACCCAATGTGAGCGCCACAAGGCTGAGCGGTATGACGACCCACAGTAGCATCACATGAAAAGCCTCGTCTCCGAAAAACGTCGCGCCTAGAGCAGGAAAAAAGCTCAAAAGCAATGGCAGGCAGAGGCAGTGAACAGCACAAATTGCCGATGTTGAAATGGCAAGCTTGTCCATTGCGGGGGTGTACGTTGAAATAGAAACCAATGCTACAACTCCAATAAACATGTTATAACGTTACAAACATAGGTGAAATACCTAACAGGCAAGGTGCCTTGTAGATTTCTTTCCTCGTTAAGATTATCAGAATACTGTTCATGGATTTAGCCTGCCTTAAAACTTTTGCCCAGATGAATTGTGGGTATGTGTCAATGCCGGAGTAAAAGTGAGCCACCGTGCCGGCGCAATATTGGTATGCACTGGCACCGATATGAAGGCTTGCTAAGCACCGCAGAATGTCATAGACAGCATTATGTTATAACCTAACATTAAGGGAGGCTAACTATGGCGTTCAAGCGCTATATCAGACGCACTTTGGTTGCTGCAACTGCATTTGCAGCGTCAATCGCTGGACCTTCAATCGCAAGCCGGGCCAGCGAGCCACTCAACGTTATCACGTCAACCGCTATCATTGCAGATGCTGCCAAGCAGGTGGGCGGGAAACTTGCAAAAGTCACTCCTCTAATGGGTGCGAACATTGATCCGCACTCCTATCGTCCGACACGTTCAGATATTGCTGCATTGTCAAAAGCTAATTTAATCCTTTGGAACGGCCTTGAGCTTGAAGAGCGGCTCGAAGAGATTATGGAGAATATCTCTAAGAGAAGAACAGTCGTCGCGGTCGCTGAGGCACTACCAGAGGACAAGTTGCTTAAGAATGCCGAAGAGGCTCATGAGGATGAGCACAAAGACGAGCATGGGCATAAAGAAAAAAAGCACTCTCATAAAAAAGAGAAACACGCTCATAAAAAAGAAAAGCATGCTCACAAACATGGCCATGATCACGGCCACAAAAAAGAAAAGAAAGAAAAGCATGCTCATAAGGAAGAGCATGGACACAAGGATGAACACGCACATGCGCACGGAGAGTATGACCCGCATGTGTGGATGAACCCGCGCGTCTGGTCACACGTTGTCGAGGTCATCCGCGACGCCATGATCAAGGCAAAGCCTGAACACGAAGAAGCATTCACAAAGAATGCTGAAGCTTATATAAAGGAACTTGCCAAGCTTGACAGCTACGCCAAAAAGGTTCTTGGTTCTGTAACTGCCAAAAGCCGGGTGCTGGTGACAGCTCATGATGCATTTGGATACTTCGGTTCCGCTTATGACTACAAGGTTGAAGGCATTCAGGGATTGTCAACTTTAAACGAAGTTGGTTTGAAGCGGATTGCTGATATGGCAAAAATGCTAACTGACAATAAAATCAGTGCTATTTTTGTTGAAACAACTGTCGCGGGCAATAACGTCAAAGCCGTTATAGAAGGGGCAAAGGCGCTTGGGCATAAAGTTGCTTTGGGCAGAGAGATATTTTCCGGCTCGATGGGGAAGCCTGGAACGTATGAAGGCACATATATCGGCATGATCGATCACAATGTGACAACCATATCACGGGCGCTTGGCGGAACAGCACCGGAAAAAGGTATGAACGGCAAGCTGTCCGGCTAATCTAGGAGCCTTTGTGAACCAGTTTATCAACGCTCTGCTGCTTGGCGCTGGCTATAACGCTGCACTTGTTTGTATAGGTGCAGCGTTATTGGGCTTCTCTGCCGGGGCAGCAGGCACGTTTCTGGTTTTGCGCAAACGATCACTTGTATGCAAAGCAGCTGCGAGCGCAACGCTACCAGGCATTGTGCTCGCTTTCATTGTCATGGCCCTGCTAGGTGGTGATGGCCGGAACATTTTCGGATTAATGGCTGGTGCCACCATAACGGCGTGGTTGGGCATCGCTGCCATCGACTGGATTGCAAGAAATACACGTCTGCAAGAAGACGCTGCGATCGGCACCGTTTTATCGGTCTCATTTGGCATCGGACTTGTGCTGCTCACAATTATACAATCGCTTGGGATTGGCCGTCCTTCCGGGCTTGAAAAATTGTTGCTTGGCTCGATTGCGGGCATGCTCTACCAGGACGCAATCATTATTGCAGTTGGCGGTACTTTAATTTCTGTCATTACATTTCTGTTGCGCCGTCAAATGACGCTCGTTGCTTTCGACGCAGAATACGCCGCTGTTCAAGGTTACAACGTTCCCCTCATTGATTTAACCATTCTTACCTTGGGCGTGGCGATAACTGTGGTGGGTCTCAAAGTCGTCGGTCTGATACTTGTGATTGGCCTTTTGATCATACCAACGGTTGCAGCAAGATATTGGACCGTTCGGCCTGATCATATGCTGTTCATAGCAGGCATTTTGGGTGCAACGGCAGCCTACGTTGGTGCTGCGATTTCCGCATCGGCCCCAAACCTTCCCGCAGGCCCTGTGATTGTTCTTGTGGCCATAGCCTTCTTTACCTTTTCCATACTCTTTGCTCCTGAGCGCGGACTGCTGGTTGCTGCTTATGAGGCCTGGGAGCTTCGTAAGCGTGCCCTTACCCGTGAAGGATTACTCGGGTTGGTGCGTGGTGAAAAGATTGAAAGCGTAGTTGCATACCTTTTTCTATATGCCGGAGGTGTTATCACATATGATAAGCGTCTCACGAATTTTGGCCGGGAAACCGTAGCTAAATGTGCGCTTGATGAACGCCGATGGCAGATAGCCCAGGCTCTTTATCCAGACATGAATGTCGTGAACCATTACTATGCATTCGCGCCGTTGGAACAGGTCTTTACCGCACGCCAAACCGCCGGGATCGATCGCACCATACGCAAGATATCGCAGAGCAGCGAGCGAAGAAAAGCAGAACAGCGGGCTAGGGCACTTGCCTATCTTGCAAATAAGCGCGATGGCATAAAAGCGAAAGTTGAAAAGCGCATCAGCGCGCTCTTAAAACAGGTATTGGTTGACCGCCGAAAAGCTGCGCAAGCCTATGCCGACTGGTTTTGGGGCTGGGGAACGAGTTGGGCCTTGCTTTGGAAAGGATGCATCGGGGCGGTTAAAGAAATCTCACGCGCCGGCATATCATATTCAACCATCCGTGAGGCAGTCAGACAGGCCATCAAAGGCTATCTGCTTGAGCATTACACATCAAAAATGCTTAAACCGGACATGCGTATGACGGAAATCCGCGCAGGCTTTAAGACCATTATTGAAGAGGCCCACGTTGAATACCGTCAGGCCTTGGCAAAGCTTGATGGCAGGTTCCAGGACTGTGCGCACAAGCACACGGCGTGCGCCGCACCGGAATATGATGACGCTATGTCTGTCATATTCGATCGGGAAGCCCAGACATGGAACATGCCGCGTCTATCAGACGATAGCGCATTTGCGAGGAGTTTGGTATCGGCAGTCATTGTAACAGCCTGTTTACTCGGGGGGCTGGTCATTGAAGTGTTAGCCGATGCCAGAGAGTTAGATTTGACAACCACCACGCTCGGGATGGAAATTCCGCTGATTGGATTGCTTGTTGGTGCCGGCCTTGGAGGCGTGGTTGATTACACTCTGAATTGGCGGCGCAGAAACCTGGAGCGTGAAAAATTTGTGATGCAGAATTTATCTGAGATCGAGGCAACAGAGCACGAGTGGCATCGCAGGATGTGTCTCAAGGCGCATAATTCTATCGATATCTGGTTCGGTCATATCCAGAAAGCAATTACGAATGCATAAAGTGTAAAAGTGGGCACTTAATCTGACGCAAAGCTGCCATAACGGCGGTGCTGATGACACAGACGTGTCCGCCGGAATTCTTCTTTGATGCTCGCAGGATAGCACAGGAAAGAAAGACAATTCAAACGGCTCACCGCACCACCGTTTGATAAAAAAGCGCCGTCTGATAAAAAGATGGCCTATCGTCAAACGACAGAAAGACAACACCAGGAACAGACAATTGTCAGATCAAGTCTAAGCCGACACAATTTAGGAGCGCGGAAAATGGCTGAGACGGCAAAAACATCAAGCGCCAGGTTATCACCCTGGGAGCCGTTTCAGCATCGGGCCTTTACCACGCTCTGGTTGGCAACAGTGATTTCGAATGCCGGCACCTGGATGCATGATATTGGTGCCGGTTGGCTGATGACGGAGCTCTCAACGTCACCGTTGACGGTTGCCGGCGTACAGTCCGCAACAACACTTCCGATATTTATGTTCGCTCTGGTGGCAGGCGCTCTGGCGGATATCTTGGACCGCAGGTGGTTGTTGATTCTAGTTAATCTGCTCGCAGCCGTTGCTGCGGCAATCCTTGCGGTTCTTGTTTCACTGCAACTGATGACACCGCTTCTCCTCATTGCGTTCACCTTTCTGCTCGGCACGTGTGCTGCTCTCATGGCGCCAGCCTGGCAAGCAGTTATATCAGTGCTTGTCCCACGCCCTCATTTGCCCGCTGCCATTGCTTTGAATTCCGCGGGCATTAATATCAGCCGGGCTCTTGGGCCAGCGCTTGCAGGTTTGCTCATCGTTGCGCTTGGCCTCTGGGCGCCGTTTGCGTTAAACGCCGTGAGTTTCGTTGGTATCATTGCCGCTCTGGTATGGTGGCAGCCGCCTCCAAAACTGGATACAAGCCTGCCTTCCGAGTACATTGGGTCCGCAATTCTTACTGGGTGGCGTTACGTTGCCAATAGCAGCCCATTGCGGGCAACGCTTGTGCGCGCGGCAGCATTTTTCGTATTTGCCAGCGCTTACTGGGCCATGCTGCCGCTCATTGCACGCGAGCTTCTGGCTGGAGGAGCGACGCTTTACGGATTCCTGCTTGGTGCCATTGGGTGCGGTGCGGTGCTTGGCGCCTTTATGTTGCCAGTCGTCCAGTCGCGCCTTGGTCCCGGCAGCACGGTTGCTGCCGGCACTCTGGGAACTACTCTGGCCCTTGCCGCCTTCGCAACCGTTGACAGTCAGCTGATTGCGGTTCTTGTGTCATTACTTGCTGGCATTTCATGGATCGCGGTGCTCTCAAGCCTTCACGTTTCTGCTCAAACAGCGCTGCCAGATTGGGTCAGGGCGCGAGGGCTGTCGTTTTTTCTAACCGTTTTCTTCGGTGCCATGTCGGCTGGCAGCCTGATCTGGGGAAAGGTGGCATCGTATGCCGGCATCCCAGTAAGTTTGCTGGTGGCGGCAGCCGGTGCTGCGCTGATGATTCCGCTGACCTGGCGTGCGCGGCTCAACCAGGGCGCGCATCTGGATCTTGCTCCATCAATGCACTGGCCGGCACCTGCCGTATCAGACATCAATCCGGATCAGACCGGCCCGGTAATGATCCAGCTGTCCTACCAGGTTGGTGAACAACATCGTGTACCATTTATAACGGAGATGCAGAAACTGCGTGTCGCTCGCCAGCGCAATGGCGGATATAACTGGACATTGATGCAAAGCGCAGAGGCGCCCAATACATTCGTTGAAACCTGGTTTGAGGCCTCATGGACCGACCATTTGCGTCACCATGAGCGGGTTAACGGCGAAGATCGTAAGCTTCAAGATTATATACGGTCGATGTTGATTGATGGTGCCGCACCTGTTGTGCGGCATTATCTGTCAGGCCTGCAAGACATCCGCAACGGCAACGCACCAAAATCAGAAACTGTTCAACCCGAAGGCATGTAACTCGAAAGGATGGATTATGAGCTGGAACCCTGCGATTGAACCCGCCTGTCCTGATTGCGGCAGTCTTGACAGTATCGAGACGATCATCATTCCACGTGCCCGCGATCTTGGCGGTTTTGAAGTGCGCCGTGCGCTCCCTTCACCCAAACGCCAGATGGTGGGACCGTTTATTTTCTTTGATCAGGCCGGTCCCGCAGATTTTGTCACCGGCCAGGGTATCAGCGTGCGTCCACATCCGCATATTGGTCTGGCGACGGTCACCTATCTCTATCAAGGCGAATTCCAGCATCGTGATTCACTTGGCACCAATCAGATGATTTACCCCGGTGAGGTCAACTGGATGATTGCCGGAAATGGTGTCACGCACTCTGAACGCACCAGTGAGGCAACCCGGAAGGGAGATCATCATCTGTTTGGCATACAGACCTGGGTTGCACTGCCCGACAGCCATGAAGAGATCGATGCCGGTTTTGAACATCATAGAAAAGAGGCCCTGCCATTCCTTGAAAATCAAGGAACACAAGTTCGCCTGATCATCGGCAATGCCTATGGCGAGCGCGCGCCGACCAAGACATTCTCAGAAATGTTCTATGCCGATGCCGCTTTGGAAGCCGGCGCACTGCTGCCGTTGCCGGACAATCATGAAGATCGCGGTGTGTATGTTGTCAGTGGCGCGGTTGAAATCAGCGGTGAGACGTTTGAAAGCGGCCAGATGATGGTATTCCGGCCAGGTGATAAGATGACCCTCAAAGCCGGACCTCAAGGCGCACGATTAATTTTGCTTGGCGGTGAAACGCTGGGTGGCCCGAGATATATATGGTGGAATTTCGTTGCCTCATCACGCGAGAAAATCGAGAGTGCTAAAGAGGCCTGGGCAGCGGGCGACTGGGAATCCGGGCGTTTCCAACTTCCCCCCGGAGATTCCGACGAATTCATACCATTGCCGGATAAGAAGTAGAATGTTTTGGTGGCATCTCATGAAATAGTTCGGCGGGGGCAGCAAACAGTCTCGCTGCTTTGGGTTATGGTGCTGGTAAAACGCATGTATCTTGTCAAAAATTTTGCTGGATCAAATTGCGTTGTAACAAGCATCACCAACGAACCATGGCAAAAAACGCCTTCGGTCACGTTATTGTTCCTTCAGCTGGGGGAGTGATCTGATAACTTGCAGGGCACACGATATCAGCTACAAAGGTAACAGTCATTTCTCAAGTCTTTGCCATTGGTGATTTAGAATACGAGGGAAAGAGTATGAGCGGCATTCTGGCACTTTTGGACGATATCGCAGCAATTGCCAAACTCGCTGCCAGCCAGCTTGACGATATCGCCGCCTATACCGCGAAAGCGAGCAGTAAATCGGCTGGTGTTGTTATCGACGATGCTGCCGTGACGCCTAAATACGTCACAGGGCTGCCTGCAGCGCGTGAAATTCCCATTGTGTTCAAAATTGCGCGTGCTTCGCTCTTTAACAAGCTTGTTATTCTGTTACCGTTATTGCTGTTGCTGCAATTGCTTGCGCCCTGGGCTTTGGCACCGCTTTTAATTCTAGGTGGTGCTTATCTCAGCTTTGAGGGCGCCGAAAAAGTCTGGCATGCTCTGACACACCACAAGGAACCGGGGCCGCAACAGGCGGAGACACTCGATGCAGCTCACCTTGAAGAGCAACGGGTTAGAGGTGCGATCAAGACTGATTTTATCCTGTCGGCTGAGATTATGACGATCGCTCTATCGACGATCGATGACGATAACATTTTTATCCGGGCGATTGCTCTGGCCATCGTGGCGATTGTCATTACTGTTGCTGTCTACGGCGTTGTTGCAGTGCTGGTTAAAATCGATGACGTTGGACTGCGTTTAAGCCGATCCGGCAGCCTCGGCTTTACGCGTGCCTTAGGACGCGGCCTTGTGGCTGCAATGCCATCTGTTCTGACAACGATTTCCGTAATTGGTACGGCCGCCATGCTCTGGGTTGGTGGTAGTATCATTGTGCATAGCCTTCAGGAGTTGGGTGTGCCGTGGCCATACGACACCATCAAATCTTTTGCCTACGGTGTTGCTGGTGACAATCCTCCGAATATGATCAGTTGGCTGGCGACAGTCCTGATAGATGCTATTATCGGGTTTGTGCTCGGCACCATCCTGATGCCGATCGTGCAGGCTGTGCTCGTGCCGATTGGAGCCCTGTTTCCGGAAAAAACATAATGCGATTGCCGCCGTCCGGCATTCAAACTCACGATCTTATGGGAGACCGATCGGAAGAGCAGATTGTCAAGCTTGGACGGCAGCACTTTAGCTGCGAATATCTCCGCCGGTTGCTTTTTTGACCAAATCAACGACGCGTGTGCAAACCGCCTCGATTTCCGGATCAGTTAACGTGGTATCCTTGGGCTGCAGCGTGAGCTCAATAGCAATTGATTTTTTGCCATCGCCAAGGCTGCCGCCTTCAAAAATATCAAACACATTCACGTTCGTAACCAGTGTTCGATCAGCACCGGCTGCCGCTTTTATAACGTCGCCAGCAGGTACAGCTTGATCCAAGACAAAAGCAAAGTCACGCCGCACAGGTAACAAATCGCTGGCCGCCAACGCCGGCTTCGCGCGTGCCTTTCGTTTTTCCGGAGGCATTGATGAAAGGAAGATCTCAAACGCCATGGCTGGTCCGTCAACATCAAGGAAACGCAGGGTTGCTGGATGTATTTCACCAAAATAGCCAAGCACCAGTTTGGGCCCCATGCGTATGGTTCCTGAGCGGCCGGGATGGAACCAAGCTGGTGCATCCCGTGTGACCTGCGTTCGCGCTACATTAACCCCAAGTGCTGACAAAACGGATGCAAGATCAGACTTGACGTCAAAGGTGTCGACAGGACGTGCATGGCCGCTCCAATGGCGGCCACTGCCGGTTAATTTGGCCGTCTTGAGCCTTACTCCTCCCGCAGCCAACACCTGACCTTTGTCGGTGTCATCACGGTAGGTCTGGCCAAGTTCAAAGAGGGCAGCATCTGGAAAGCCGCGATTGGCATTGCGCTGAGCTGCCGTCAAAAGTCCCGGCAGAAGACTAGGACGCATGGAGGCAAGGTCAATCGAGATGGGATTGTCAAGCTCCAGACAAGCTTCGCCTCCACCGAAATGCTGTGCCTGTTGATGCGGTAAAAATGACCAGGTGATCGCTTCAACCAGACCGCGGGATGCTAGCACACGCCGCGTTCTGTGGGATCGCTTCTGTCCGTCAGTCAGTACAGGGCGAACAACACCATGATGGCGTGGCAACGCTGCTGGCGGCACATGGTCCAAACCGACGATGCGAATGATTTCCTCGACAAGATCAGCACTCCCATGCATATCTGGCCGCCAGGTCGGAATTGATACCTTGTAGTTGCCGCCCTTGCCATCAACCTTACAGCCAATCCCCTGTAAGATCCGTTTACACTCTTTGGCGCTCACGTCCAGACCGGTCAGCTTTTTAACCTGTGAGGATTTAAAGTCCATGCTTCTTTCAATAACCGGAGCCGTTCCTGCAACATGCGCTTTTGACGGTTGGCCGCCACACAGTTTCAGAACCATATCGGTTGCCAGATCAAGCCCTCGTTCAATAAAGGCCGGGTCGACGCCACGCTCAAAGCGGTAACGTGCATCGGATATAATGCCGTTCTTGCGGCCTGTTTCAGCGGTGCGCACGGGATCGAAGTAGGCGCATTCAATCAACACATCGGTTGTTTCCTCCGTGCACCCCGTATCCTCACCACCGATAATCCCACCGTATGCAACAACGCCGCTGTCGTCTGCAATGGCGCACATGGTGCTGTCAGCCGTATACGTCTTGCCATCGAGCGCTAGGAATGTTTCTCCATCCTTGGCCATGCGGGCGCGGATATGACCTGCAAGCTTGTTGGCATCATAAACGTGTAATGGGCGTCCGCGATCCATGCAAATATAGTTTGTAATATCGACGAGTGCGCTGCGCGGGCGCAATCCGACCGCGGTCAGACGTTGCCGCATCCATGCTGGCGACACGATGTTTTTCACACCTTTCACATAACGGCCGGCAAAAACTGGACAAGCGTCTGCAAATTCAGCCTCAAAGTCCAGTTGAATATCGACCGGGCAGGAAAATGTGCCTTCAACCTTACCGAGCTTGGGCTCAGGCTTGAGTTTACCAAGTCCCGCTGCCTCCAAATCACGCGCAATACCACGCACACCAGTGCAATCCGGACGGTTGGGTGTTAGGCCAATTTCGATGACCGGATCGCTCAGCCCCTCAACGTCGATATAGCGCTGTCCGATCTTGTCAGCGTGCTCGCTGGCAAGTTCGATGATGCCGTCGTTATCATCAATGTGATCGAGCTGAAGCTCCGGTATGGAGACCAGCATGCCATGAGAGTCGATGCCTCTGACTGGTTTTTTCTGCAGTGTGATGCCGGTTCCGGGGATAAACGTGCCGATGGGTGCAAAGACAGTGAGCAAGCCTGCTTTGGCATTTGCAGCGCCGCAAATAATTTCAAGCGGTGGTTTGTCTGGTTCAACTTCAACTTGACAAACACGCAGTTTGTCTGCGTTTGGATGCTGCTCAGCTGAAAGTACACGCGCAACTGTGAACGCAGCCAACTCATCCGAGCGGTCGGCAATTCCTTCAACCTCGAGACCAATGCGAGACAAAACTGTAGAAATTTCGTCTAGGGGTGCTTCAGTGTCGAGATGATCTTTGAGCCAGCCAAGTGTGAACTTCATTGCTTTTTATCTTCTTGAAAGAGCTTTTCGCGCTGCCGGATGATGGTGGGTTTCATAACTGGCCGGCCCTAAAGTTACATCATATGAATAGACGAGTTCTTGCGTTGCTGTTTTGACTGAGCTTGTGCTGCAAGTCTGATTTTACCGTAAATCCAAACGAATGAGATCAGAATCTTAATCAGCGTTAGCCCATAGAACAGACGAAAAATGAAGGAGTAAATCCAAAACCACATGGACCCTTTATTGATATAGAGAGAGCCGATTCGCAGATCAAAATGCTCCATCAAATCAAAAAAGCCGCCGCGAAAAACCAGATCCAGCGAAAAGAGCGCAATACCAAGGGGGCCGCCCTGGATCGGCTCGGTCCCGTCTGAAAAGATCGTATATCCATCCCATTGCAGAAGAAGGCAGCTGAACGTAAAAAGTACGTAAAAGAGCAGCATCGAAACGGCCATGAAGCGATAATAACTGAAGGCCTGACGCAGGGAATTGCCGCTAAAGGAAAAATCAACCCAGCGGTCGAGTTCTTCGTGTTTGCCGTCGTGATAAAAGATAATGAAAATAACTGTCCCGATCATCACGATCGCGAGTACCATGGCGGCAACAATTGAAAACTGCATGAGCCTCTTTATCTCGCATGATCTATTGGGCAACTGAAACAGATGCGGGGGCAAATAGTTTTGTTACGCCTATCGGGTTTCAGTGTATTTATCTCTCAAACCGGTCACGACGATAGCCCTCCGGCCAAAGTCGGCACATCAAGCGGTAAAAAGCCATAATGATGCATCCATCTCAGATCTCCGGCGAACATATCCCTCAAGTCAGGTATGCCGTACTTGAGCATCGTGATCCTGTCTAGTCCCATACCGAAAGCAAAACCCTGATAACGGGTAGGATCAAGGCCGCAATTTTCAAGTACCTGCGGGTGCACCATGCCCGAACCAAGAATTTCCAACCATTCCCCCGGCTTGCCGATAGCCGCCGCATCGATGTCAACTTCCATGGACGGTTCGGTGAACGGGAAGTGTGAGGCGCGGAAACGCATCTTCACTTCATTAACTTCAAAAAATGCCTTGCAGAATTCTTCCAGGCACCATTTGAGATGGCCAAGATGCGTTTCTTCGTCAATGACCAAGCCTTCGACCTGATGAAACATCGGGGTATGTGTCTGATCGCTATCGCAGCGGTACACGCGACCAGGCGCTATGATGCGGATCGGCGGTTTCTGCGAGAGCATTGTGCGAATCTGAACAGGGCTGGTGTGCGGGCGCAGCACCATACGTGTGCCATCCGCACGGGCCTTCAGATAGAAGGTATCCATATCCTGCCGGGCTGGATGATGAACTGGGATGTTGAGTTTCGAGAAGCAATTGTCGTCAGTATCGATATCGGGGCCCTCGGCAACCGAGAAACCCATATCAGCGAAAATTTCGTTGATTTCATCAAATACTTGACTGAGGGGATGAATGCGCCCTTCGTCGAGCGGTCCCAATCGTACGGGCAGTGTGACATCAGCCGTTTCACTCGCAAGCCGCCGTTCTAGTTCAGCTTGGTCCAACTCATCTTTGCGTGCTTCGAGAGCCTGGCTCACGCGGGTCTTGATCCCGTTAACGGTCTGCCCGAACGCCTTGCGTTCTTCGGGGGGCATTTTACCAAGCTTCTGCATAAGCCCGGCAATACGCCCCTTTTTGCCGATTGCAGCAACGCGTACATCATCGAGTTCCTTCAGCCCCGTGGCTGAAGAAATTTCACCAAGAAGCTCTGCTTCCAAAGCCTCTAGGGTTTGCTGTTCACCATCTTGCGGCATATCATGCGCCTCGGTTCAGGCGATTGGGTTCACTTATGAGCTTGCGTCGATAGCCGTGCTAACCTGTGTCACGAGAGCCTTAAAAGCCTCGGCATCGCGTACGGCAATATCAGCAAGCACCTTCCGATCGATTTCAATACCAGCCTTTTTCAGGCCATCAATAAATCGTCCGTATGTCATACCATGCTCGCGTGTTGCGGCATTGATCCGTTGAATCCAGAGAGATCGAAAAGTCCGCTTACGCCGTTTGCGGTCACGGTATTGATATTGTGCAGCCTTTTCAACAGCCTGCTTTGCAATTCGGATGGTATTTTTTCGGCGGCCATAAAAACCTTTGGCTTGAGCCAGAACTTTTTTGTGTTTGGCGTGAGCCGTTACACCGCGTTTCACACGTGACATGATAAAACATCCTTAAGTATCATAAGAGTTTGTGAATGCTCGGACAAAAACAAGTTGGTCTTAGCGCTGATAAGGCATGTATTTCTTCACAATACGTGCATCAGGATCGCAAAGAACCATTGTTCCACGCGCATTTCGAATAAACTTGCTTGTTCGTTTAATCATGCCATGGCGCTTGCCTGCGGCCGCAACCTTGACTTTTCCGGACGCCGTCATTTTGAACCGTTTTTTGGCGCCGGCCTTTGTTTTTAGTTTGGGCATTTTGCTCTCCGTTTTTTTATATGCGCAGTACAATTATGACCGGCTATTCGATGGTCATAATTGTATCAGCCCCGTGTACCTGTGTCGTTTGACGCAGATCATCAGAGCTGTTTTCACGCTTGGTCGTGGATTTAAAGCAAATAGGTCCCCACGGCATGCCCTGCCGGACGACCAGCCCAGATCTATAGTCCTTTAGGTACAAGTATGCAAGCCTGATTTATGATAATATGATCAACTGAGACGCATATTGCTTGCATACTTCAAGATCTTAAGTCACGTGTCCGCTATAGGCGCTGGTGCGTTAAGCTAGCATGTAAAATCTTATTATTTCAGATGCTGGATGATAAATCTTAGCGTGGAGCCAGTACCATCACCATCTGCCTGCCCTCAAGACGAGGCTCTGATTCGACTTTTGCGATCTCTTCAATATCAGCCTTGACACGTAGCAGAAGTTCCCGGCCAATTTGCTGGTGTGCCATTTCACGTCCACGGAAGCGGAGCGTAACCTTGACTTTGTCACCACCATCAAAAAATCGCTTCATTGACCGCATTTTCACGTCGTAATCGTGAGCGTCAATGTTTGGGCGCATTTTGATTTCTTTAACTTCGACGGTCTTCTGCTTTTTACGGGCTTCTGCCGCTTTTTTCTGCTCTTGATACTTAAATTTTCCATAATCAAGTATCTTACAGACCGGCGGTTTGGCGTCAGGCGACACTTCCACGAGGTCGAGCCCTGCGTCCACTGCAAGCTTCATAGCGTCTTCAATGAGAACGACACCATGGTTTTCGCCTTCGGCGTCAATTAGCCGGACTTCACGAACCCGTATCGCATCATTCATACGAGGGCCGGTTTTTTCACGCTCAGGGGCGCTCCGATGCGGTCGGCGGATGGTCTACTCTCCTCTATTGCTGCGACCATTGAGTATCGTCAATTGCATTTCGATATAAGATTTTAGTCTTTAGATGATGTGCATGACACTTCACCTCCTGGTAAAATGAGAATATCACCGCCGAAGTCAAGGCGTTCTCGTGTTTTTCAGCATACGTTTTTTAGCATTGCGGTGCATAATCGAACGCCTCGGCCAGTTTGCTGCCTAAAAGTTCATCATAAACCTCCAGTGTCTGGCGTTTCATTTGTTCAAGTGTAAAGCGCGTCTGCACATTTTGTATTGCGCGTTCACCTAGGTCCCGGCGTTGGTCGCGGGACAGGTCCAAGGCTTCATCAATTGCGGCAGCAAGCTCTCCGGCATCTCCAGCCTTAACAAGCCAACCGGTGAAACTGTCGCTGGACACATCCGGTTCGGCGAGTACGGTTTCCTGTGGCGCCCCCAGTCTGGTGGCGATCACTGGACAACCGAGCGCCTGTGCCTCAACTGCAGTGCGGCCGAAGGCCTCCGGCTCTATCGAGGCTATAATGCTGATATGTGCCCCTGCAAAGGCTGCTGCGATATCAGAAACATGCCCGACCAGCTTGACATGGCTGCCAAGTCCGTGTCGATCCACCAGGCTTTGCAGATCAGTGCGGTAAGCCTCGCGGCCTTGGTCATCACCAGCCAACACAAATAAAACATTATCGAGACCGCCTGACTGATGCAGAATCTTAGCCGCTTCGACCAAAATCCGTTGCCCCTTCCAAGCCGTCAGGCGTGCAGCCTGAAGTATGATGCGCCTGCCGGGAGCGATGCCCCAGGATGACCGCAGTTCATCTATCCGCTTTGCCGTGACATGATGAAGTGCAAAGGAAGAATCCACGCCGCGGTATATCACACGAAGCTTCTTGTCCGGTGTTCCATACCTTTGTTGAATAAGTTTTCCGGTAAATACCGAGTTGGCAATGACAAGATCGCCCCGCGCCATGACGCTATTATAAAAGCGCTTGATAGGGCCATTTTCATTGTAAGCGCCATGGTAAGTGGTCACAAACGGTAAGTTGGCATAACGTGCAGCCCATAACGCACTCCACGCAGGAGCACGGCTGCGCGCATGAATAAGACTAACCTTCTCTTTCTTGGCTACGCGTATCAGTTCCAAACTGTTTGCCAAGATACAGACCGGGTTCTTACTTGCAGCAGGCAGCTTGTGGATCTTGGCTCCCTGCTCCCGCGCGGTTGCTTCAAGCCGCCCGCCCTGCGTGGCAATAATGGACCGTCCGCCAGCCCGTGTGACGGCTTCACTGATTTCTATAGCCGACAACTCAGCTCCGCCGGTATCTAGACTGGGTACAATCTGCAATAATGTGAACGGCGGCATGGGGAATCCTGATCTTGTAATACTGATATATCTCGGAGGCTGATAGAATGGCAGCGCTGGAACCGCAATTCTTTGTCGCCGGACGCGGCGATGAGGCCCGTCGCATTGCTTATGCACAACAGCAAGGCGGCGCTCCCGGTATCGTTTGGCTGCAGGGTTTCAAGTCGGAGATGGTTTCAATCAAGGCAACGGCACTTGCAGAGTGGACAGCAGCCAAAAATCTCGCTTACCTCCGTTTTGATTACTCGGGCCATGGAATGTCGGATGGACGGTTTGAGGACGGTACGATCAGCCGGTGGCTCGAAGAGGCAATTGCTATATTTGAACACTTGACGCAGGGACCGCAAATTCTTGTCGGCTCCAGTATGGGCGGGTATATTTCATTGCTCATGTTGCGCCACTTTATGGAAGCAGCCCCACAAACAGCAGAGCGCATCAAGCGGCTTGTTCTCATTGCACCTGCCTGGAATATGACACATGATCTTATATGGCCGCGTTTTCCAGAAGAGGCCAAGCATGAAATCAATACCCATGGCGTTTGGCAGTGGCAATCACAATATGGAGATGATTATCCCATCACACGCAACCTCATCGAAGATGGTGCCGGCCTTTTAATTGATAAGGCGCCATGGAACCCAGGCCGGCCAGTCAATGTTCTTCACGGGCGCCTTGATCCTGATGTCCCTTACGGCCATTCAGAGCGATTGGGGGAAATCATTTATGGCTCGCCCTATTACTTAGAAGAAATCCCAGACGGAGAGCATCGGTTGTCGCGGCCTGAAGATCTTGATGTTTTGCTTTCGGTTATTGCACGTGCGGTTTCTGGTTGTGCTTGACCATATCTTTCGCCGTACCATATCTGAATATAAATCAAGCGCAGTGCTTAAAGGAGGCTGCGCGGTGATATGGCAACATCAATCCTGAACTTATGCCTCAAAAGTTGCTTAAAATAAGGACTTGACCGCAATGGCTCGTATGTCTGTGCTTTCTAATCCGCTCTTATTAGGCTTTGAAGAAATTGAGCGACTTATAGATATTGCAGGTAAAAGTGCAGGTGAAGGCTACCCGCCTTACAACATAGAACGCATTGCGAAATCCGATAGCCAACCGGAACTGTTGCGCATTACGCTTGCCGTTGCGGGATTTAAGCGTGACCAGCTTGAAATCACCGTTGAAGATAACCAATTGGTCGTGCGCGGCCATAAAGAGACGGATCAAGACCGGTTGTATATTCATCGCGGAATTGCAACGCGTAAATTTCAACGTATTTTCGTACTTGCTGAAGGTATTGAAGTGAGTGCTGCAAACTTGGGCCACGGTCTGCTCGCCATTGATTTGATACGCGTACAGCCGAAACGTGTCGCGCGCCGTATTGAGATAGACGTTACGCCCTGAGCCGTACTATAGGGCTCTTTAGGTCATGTCACCGAAGCCGTTGTATGAGAACAATACATGTTTGTGTGGTTATACAAACAGCGGATTGTCCAGAACTCCAGCAATCGAGATTTCAGGTTGAGAAAAGCTAATGATGTGTGCTCCTTGGTTAACAAGGGCTCATTTTTGTCATATTAGCTCGTTTTCAATCACAATGTTGAGCTTTTTATCTTCTACAAGAATGCAGAAGAGTGATCTGTAACGGAAGAATGAAATGGGATGGATCTAGAATGCTAAATATTGAGAGAGAAGAGCAAAAGCCACATTGGCGCTATACGAAATTTCAGCTCTTGGCAGGCCTTCTTCCCTTTTTAATTCTAGTTTTGATCCTTCCGTATTATGCAGACGATTTAAATCAACACAAGTTTCTAGGCTTTCCATTAGGTTACTTCATGGTTGGTCATGGCCTGTGGATAATCGCAATCTTTACGATCACTACGCACATCAACCGGCAGGACGCCATTGATCATTGGCATGGCGCCAACGAAGATACATGAAAAGATTATGTATCTGTGCGTGCCGATTATTTATCCTTCCGATATACTGTGCATTGGCCCTGATAGGCGAACGAGACTATGGCCACTCCTTATCATAAGCGTTTAGCAAACTCGCAGTTGGGAATTTACTTCAGCATATTCGCAAGTGCGTTTGCAGCTTTATTCCTGACATTGCTGATCCTACAGCAGCTTGGCACGTCAGATGTATTAGTTCGTATATCAGCTCTGGTTGTGCTGCTGCTCCTTTTTGCTGCGATTGGCGTTGGGTCATATGCGCACCACCGGGTGGATTTCTTTGCTGCAGGGCGCACGGTGCCGTCTGTTTATAACGGACTTGTTTTAGCCGTTGCAGGTATCGGCGGCAGCGGCCTCATTATCATTCCTGGTTTGCTGTTTATCAACGGGTTTGATGCCTGGTGTCTACCTGTTGGATTGGTCGCGGGCTTTGTTATGATGGGGGCCATGATCGCTCCATTCTATCGAAAGCATGGTGCTTATACGCTCCCGTCTTATTTGGCATGGCGATTCGACAGTAAGATCGTACGCGTTGCAGCGGCGGCCGTCTTCGCTGTACCAATGCTGTTGCTCGCCACGGCAGAATTGAAGATGGCGGCCTATGCAACAGGACTGCTCACTGGCTTCTCGGCATTACATAACAGTTTAATGCTATGCGCTGTGCTTGGCATATGCCTGAGTTTTGGGGGGATGCGTGCGCTAAGCGCCGTCGGCCCGGCACAAGCCATCGCTGTTATCATCGCAATCGTTGCGCCTGCGGCAATGATCGGCGTCATCGAAACCAATCTTCCAATATCGCAATGGAGCCATGGACCGGTTTTACGCTCCGTCGGACGCCTTGAGGTGGCTCAACAAATCCCCATACCGGCGTCGCTATCCATGTTTGCTTTCGATTTGGCCGGGCAGGGGCCAACGTATCTGAAAGGCCAGCTGACAACACCTTATTACAGCTTAAGTCCCTGGAGTTTCGCTTTTACAACCATTGCAGTTATGCTGGGTATCGCGTGTGCCCCCTGGCTTCTTCCAACAAGTGGTACGACCTTTGGAGTTTATGAGGCAAGAAAGTCGTTTGGCTGGACAGTTTTTTTTGTTGGCTTCATTATCATGACCTTGGCGACCCTTGCAGTGTTTTTGCGTCATGACATCATGCTCGATATTGTCGGCAAGTCGCCTGCCGACCTGCCGGGCTGGTTCACTGCTGTCGCTTCTTTGGGGCATGCGGTAGCAGAAACAACCAGCGAGACATTTGTGTTCTCCAATATTGCCTTCGATCGTGATGGTGTTCTGTTTGCCGTGCCTTTGGCTGCAAACCTGCCTCCCATTGTCCTTTATCTGATTTTGGCCGGCGTTATTTGTGCCTCTCTTGCGGCTTCAGGTGTCATACTTTATGCTCTTTCGACGATATTATCGGAAGATATTCTGCTGGGCTTCGATTGGAAACCTATCTCTGCGGTGACACGCCTGATATCGGCGCGTTTGACATGTTTTCTAACGATTGTCACGAGCATGATCGTTGTAACCTTGGTGCAAACCGATCCTCTGCAATTGATGCTCTGGTCACTTTCGATGAGTGCAGCAACTGCATTTCCGGTTATGACACTTTCGATATGGTGGAAAAAAATGAACGCACAGGCCGCATTAGCCTGTATTATTTCTGGCTTTGCTACCAGCGTCATCGTTATTTTGAGCGGTGATGCGGCGCCTGTGCCTTTGCCAACACCGATCAGTGGCTTAGTTGGACTTGTGCCGGCCTTTGTTGCGGCGTTCGTTGTGACAAACTTAAGTCAGCCCCACAGCCAGCAAATGTTGAAGGCAATTCGTAGCATGCGCATCCCTGGAGGTGAAACCATATACGATCGCGAGCAACGCTTGCAGCGACTGAAAGAGCAGCAGCGCGGCAAGTAGTATTTTATAGTTAGGGCTAAATGGATTTGCAGAGTGACAGGCCCGATCGGCTGGGTCTATATCCGGCAATACCTCCACGGCGGAATGGCTGGATCAGAGTATCCAAGACGCATAACATTTATTTCGAGGAATGCGGAAACCCTGACGGTATGCCTGTCGTTATCCTCCATGGCGGTCCCGGTGGTGGCACCAATCCTCTGATGCGGCGTTATCATGACCCTGCCAAGTATCGCATTATTCTGTTTGATCAACGCGGTTGCGGCCGCTCGACACCACATGCTGAATTGAATGAAAATACAACGTGGGATCTTGTGCGGGATATGGAATACTTGCGCCAGTACATGGGTGTTGAGCGTTGGCAATTATTTGGCGGGTCCTGGGGATCAACACTGGCATTGATTTATGCCATTACGCACCCGCAACACGTATCATCGCTTATTTTGCGTGGCATTTTCCTGCTACGCAGGGCTGAAGTCCTGTGGTTTTATCAGGATGGCTGCAATTGGTTGTTCCCAGATGCTTATGCCCAGTTCGTCAGTCTTATCCCGCCCAACGAACGTGATGATATAGTTGCTGCTTATTATCGCCGCCTGACATGCGAGAACAGAGAAATCCGATTAGCTGCAGCGAGAGAGTGGAGCGCATGGGAAGCATCTACACTTTGTTTATTGCAGAACCCTTATAGACTAAAAAACTTTGCTTCTGATAACTACGTGCTCGCATTCGCACGCATTGAAGCGCACTACTTTTACAATCAGGGATTTCTTCCGGAAGATGACTGGATTTTAAAAAATATTTCGGCGCTTCAGCATCTGCCCTGCACCATTGTCCATGGCCGGTATGATGTCATTACACCCTTGCGTAACGCTTGGTCTCTCAAAGAAATATGGCCGCAAGCTGATCTTCGCATTGTGCCGGACGCAGGCCATGCAATGAGTGAGCCCGGCACCAGACATGAACTCATTGCCGCAACAAATCATTACGCGTCCTAACAGGCCATGCCCCAGTTGCCGCGTGTGTGTTTGCCAAAAATACGCCTGATAAAATATAAGGACCGGCATACAACGCGCGAGGACACATCGGCTGATTTCTCGAAATTCACCCACAACTTTGATAGAGCGGCCTTTTTCCAATTGGAGAAGAGACTGCCATCTCTGTGATTTGGTGTAATTGGGCATAACAGTTTACAGCGATTTATCACGCCGGGGTTCAGCCTCGGGCTCTTTCGATTGGCCCCGCTCAAGATCTTTGAGGCGTTCTTGGAACTTGCGCAGCATATTCTCAAAATAGTCCAGAGCTTTTTCAACTTCCTGCTCGCTTGGCAGGCGAAAAAGTGGTGCTTTTGAGCCTAATTCAGGAGGGGCTGCAAGTTGGCTGTCCACGCCATTTTTGGCAAGCAAATCTTCAAGGCGTTTCACGTATTGCCGCAACATGGAGTTCTCTTTCTGTAGACGCGCCATTTGTCTCCGGCTTACAGATTTTGCACTTTCAAGAGGCATGCACGTCCAGGTTTGCACTTTCCGGCAATGCATGACTTTACCTGTCTGTGTATCAAGCCTGAGAAAACCGTCATCCGTTTCATGCATTGTATAGCGTCCGGACTGCTTATCCTGGGCCAAAGCGGATCGAGATTGAGGCAAAGTTGTAAACGCGGCTGTCATGAAGAGAATTGCTGAAAGAATTGCAGAAGACATATCTAAAATCCTTAATGTCCAAGCGCTTATACGTATGAAATTGTGCAACTCTGACAATGCAAAAAAAGCAGGCAGCTATGCGGCTGCATTGAGATCTTATTCAACGCTTAGGAGTGGATGCTCCGTTACGGTGCCTGAAATAAAGTCTCGTGTGACTGAGGCTAGAATGGGAGACAGCAGAAAGCCATGCCGGAATGCACCATTTGCATAAATTCTTCTGCCCTGTTCCCGAACAATGATGCGAGGAATATTGTCCGGTAGAGATGGACGCACACCGGCACTCATCTCAAGGATTTCGGCTTCGCCAAAAATAGGATGTAGAGCATAGGCCATACCCAGCAATTCCAGAGCTGATCGTACTGACATTGGCGCTGTATCTTCGCTTTCTATGACCGTTGCGCCAATCAGAATGCGATCGTCGCTCCAAGGCACGACATAAAGAGGATAGCGTGGATGCAGCAAACGAACCGGGTGATTGAGCTTGAGATCGTGCGTGCGCACGAGTATGCGCTCGCCTCGAACGCCACGTAATGTCGGCAGATCATCTCGTGCAGCAAGCCCGCGGCAATCGACCAAAATATCAATATCGTCTGCCAGATCAGATGCTGCCGGCATGCACTGGCCAAACTCAAATACTGTGCCGTGGTGTTCTGCAAGTTTCATAAGGTGATGAAGCGCAGATGGTGTTGTCATGTGGGCCTCATCGGCATAATAAAGCGCGGTTTGAAAGCGCTCTGCAAGAGCTGGCTCAAGTCTGCCGAGGTGCTCTTGATTAATTTCTTCATGTCCGCTTGTCATCCGCGCGAAACGGCGAAGTTCTTTTTGATCGCGGGGGCCTGCGACCACAATAGAACCGCATGCACTAAGGTCTGCGTAGGTGTTGCGCCAAATATCAGAAGCTAGAAAGCCAAGGTCTCTAATGAGGAGAGGTGCTGATTCGGCTTCACAAAATGGTGCGATCATCGCGCCGGCGTACTGGCTTGCCGAATGTGCAAATGGGGTATGGCTACGCTCCAAAACTTTGACACGGTGACCAGCCTTGGAGAGCGTAAGCGCCTGCCATAAACCAAAAATTCCAGCACCTGCAATTACGATTTGTTTCTGGGGGCCGGGCAAAGCGGTTCCTTTATAAGTGCATGTCTCAACAAATTGTGTTCTCTACGTTTTGTAAATAATCGCAGCAGAACTGAGAATGAATTATCCTAAATATGAAATAATGACGCTGTTCAACGCATATAAAACAATGATTCCAGAGGGTTAGATGCCCAAAGTCCGACGCAATATTATGCTGTTGTTTCTGCACGGCAACGGCAACGTTTATAAATCCTGTGACACAAGTGGTTTCAGATATAGTAACACTCCTTTGTTATAAAATCTCATCTTATCACTTATCGATAAGGTGATTTACTGTAAAATAGAAATTGGCCATGACATGGTGCAAGGCGGAATCGGACATCCAGGTACGATCCATTGATATACCCCACTTTAACAATCAGATTTCATGTGCTGTATATCAACAAAATCTAGTCAGATATTGACTGCAAATGGTGGGGTAAGACCGTGACATTTGACGCGATAGCATCATCGCATACACTGCATTATTTCAAGTCTGCGGACTTTAAGAAAGGGACTTGCGTTGCCCAACGTGGTAGAACGACATAGCTGGGAAAAACCTGCCGCCACCGCCCCTAAACCACCGGATGCGCATGAAGATGAACGCCGTTTTACGGCTGGCCGGGCATGCATGCTTATAGGTACAGCTCTGGTTCCTATCTTATTGCTCTTCGCCATAGCTGTGGGTCTGCTTTATGTACGTCTGGTCAACGGCCCCATCTCTTTGGCCTTTTTAAAAGGCCCAATTGAGCGGAGCATTTCTGCGGAATTGCCCGGTTTTAAAATCCGCATCGGCCAGCCTGTGATGGCGCTCAGGGATCGGGGCTTTGAGTTGCGTCTCACAAATGTGCAATTGACTGATAAAACTGGAAAACGCGTTGCGGTTGCACCATTGGCAGCTGTAGAGGTAAGTCCGAGAGCGTTATTGGCAGGAATTATATCACCTTCCCAGATCGTATTAATTGAACCGCAATTGCTTGTTTTCTATACGCCCGAAGACGGACTTTCCTTGACGATTGATACAAAGCGTAATGGGCGCGCAGCAACAAGCTTGCAGTCTGGCTTTACGCAAGAGATCGCCGGTATGGGGCAGAGAGAGGGAACCAAAGCAGGGTCAAAGAATATACCTGTTCCTCGGCTTGCGGCTTCGGAGGTTGCTGGACGCATTAATCTGGCACAGACAATTACGAACCTTACGCAAAGAGCCCGTCAGCAATCTGATGCCACCTCCTACCTCGACCGAATTGGTCTTAGAAACGCGACTGTTATTGTCGATCATGGTGGCATTCGCACTGCTCTGAGAGTTCCGGCTGCGAATTTTGATTTAGCTCATTCTGATGTGCGCAGTGTCGTTTCAGGAAACATTGTCGTGGCCTCTAAGCGCGGGACTTGGAGGATTGGGATGAGAGTTGAAGATGCCCAAGACAAAAATCAAGTACGGCTTACTGCAGTCGTAAAGGATCTTTACCCGCAGGCAATCGCAGACGCGATGCCGAAATTCAAAGCTCTCAATCAACTCCAACTGCCGATTTCAGCAAAAGCCGATTATATTCTCTCCTCCCAGGGCGAGGTTTTAGCCGGAGTTTTTGATATTGCCCTTGGGGCGGGGGAAATACAAATACCATTTTTGGGTGAGAACTTTCCCTCACTGAGTTCTGGTCGTGCCCGCCTTATCTACAGTCGTGGTCAAGATCATATCAAGCTTGAGACTGTTGCATTGCGCTGGGCACAAAGCAGCCTGGTGTTCTCAGGCCTCATTAGGCATCGGCTTATTGGTTCAACAGTGACGGCTTGGGATTTTGAACTCGAGTCCTCGGATGGTCATCTTGCCACCACAGGCGATGGAGCGTTTGTCAAAATCAAACGTTGGACCGCAAATGGAACGGTGTTGCCCGCGCAAGGTATCATTAATCTTGATAAATCCGTTATTGAGGCTGGTGGCGGAAGTTTACTGATGGACGGAGTGCTTTACACCGGCCGTTCGCCTGGATTTTCCATTAATGGAAGACTAAGCCCGATGTCAGTGCAAAATGTACTTGCATACTGGCCGCAATATCTTGGCGCTAAGGCACGTAAGTGGGCAGCTCAAAATATACTTGCCGGCCAACTGCGCGCGGGAACGTTTGCTGCGCGTCTGCGTTCATCGAGCGGTGAAAATGCAACAGATGCCAATACAAGCGCCGACTATAACGTAGCTATCAGCGCCGAATTAGCTGATGTCCGCTTCCAAGCTGATGATAAACTACCACCGATTTACGCAGCCAAGGCCTACCTTGATTTCAAGGATGCTAAGTTTCATGCGCGTCTGCCTCAATCTGTATTTGTCATAAGTGATGATCAATCTCTTTTAATGTCGGATCTGAGCTTCACGACAACCAGTCTGTTTGAGCCGGATATTGATGGCAGGACCCAATTCAAGGTCAACGGCAGCGCTAATGAGGCTATTGCAATCATACGCCAGCTCAACATTAAGGGCACGGAGACCTTGACCGGCCTTCAGCAACGCTTCTCGGGCCAGATCAAAGGCAACTTTGATATTGTCACACCAATAACGCGAACTGATGAGATCCCGCCGCCCAAAATCACCGCTCAAATCCTTTTTGTGGACGGGCGTGCTGAAAATATTTGGAAGACGCTTGATGTAAACGGTTCCAACGTAAAAATTGATATTAATCAAAATGATATTGTTGCCAATGGCGATGTGTTGCTGAAGGGTATACCAATTAATATAAGTTGGAGAAAAAACCTCCGTAACAATCGCAAAGCCTTGCCAATTACACTCAGCGCAACGCTCGATGATGCGGACCGTAATGCGCTGGGACTGTCCGTTAATCACTTGATGAAGGGCCCAATCCAAATCAGTGCAGTCATACCACCACCGACAGCTGAAGGGGAGGCTAAGGCCTCGCCAATGCATTTCAGGATTGACTTGACGGCTGCTGCTCTGGATATAACCAGCCTTGCGTGGAAAAAACCCATCGGGCGGAAAACATTTCTGGACTTCGATATTGAAACGCAGGCCGATAAAGGATGGCGTCTGTCAAATCTGAGGATTGACGGTGACAACGTTGCTGCCAAGGGCAGTGCGCATATTAATCCGCAGGGAGAATTTTTATCATTCGATATTGAAGATTTTGCAATTGATGTTGTCACGCGTCTTAAGATCAAGGGTGAATTACGCAATAACAATGTGTGGCGCGTATCGGTTCGCGGTAAGTCTTTTGAGGGAAGAAACTTTTTCCGTGCTTTATTTTCAACGCAAAACTCAGGCGGCAAAACTGCTTCGGGGCCTGAGCCGGGCCTCGATCTTGACGTCAACATTGATAATGTTCTTGGATATTGGGACACGTCTTTGAGAAATCTGAGGCTTGATTTGTCGAAGCGCAACGGCAGAATAACAGCAGTTAGCGCCTATGGAAAATTTAAAAATAACAAACTGCTGCGGGCTTCTCTGAGGCGGAAAAGCAAGGTTCGTCAGCTTGTCATTACCTCGAATGATGCTGGCAAGGCATTTAAGCTGGTGGGCTTTTATCCAAACGTTCGCGGTGGTAGCCTTGAATCAATTACGGATCTTCAGGGCAACAAGGCCGGAGCACGCCGCGGACTTTTAACAGTGCGCCGCTTCGATGTTCTTGGAGACCAGATTGTTTCAGAAGTTCTCAGTAAACAGCGGCGTAGACGTGCTCGAAACACGGACGCCGAACGTGAAGTTATCCAGTTTGACTGGATGAGAATACCATTTGCGGTTGGAAGCGGCCGGTTTGTGTTGCGTGATGCCGAGTTGCGCGGCCCTCTGCTAGGCGTTTTGCTATGTGGCAAGGCGGATTTTACAAAGCGTCAGATGCAAGTGGCTGGAACTTACATACCGCTGCAAGGGTTAAGTGCCGTGGTTGGTGCAATTCCTGGCATTGGCAATCTTTTGGCTGGCCAAAGAGGAGAGGGGATTATCGGCATTAATTTTGAGATTCGCGGCAGTATGCAGCAGCCTCAAGTACTGATTAATCCGCTATCTGCCGTTACACCCGGGATATTTCGGGAAGTTTTCAAGGTTGCCTGTCCGGATTCCAAATTTGTTCTCGGCAGCCAGTGGCCGACAAGAGGCGCAAACGTGAAGCAACCTAAGATTGATCAAAGTTGGACCTCTGAAACATTCGAGTCATCCAATTGATAGTCATGTAATATAAAGTCCCTCAAATTATGATTGTGACGATTTGGCAGCTTTAGATATCGGCATCTCTGATCCATCTCAATTATAAATAAAGTTAGTATATCCTGCCAGGTATCTCGCCGGATATATGGCATCCGTTTTAGCCAACAGCATAACCTAGATATATCTGGACAGTTTAAGTATGACTGAACCGCACTGCCAGCCTGGTACCGAAAGACCTGTCGTTTTATGTATTCTTGACGGATGGGGGCTGCGCACTGAGCGAACCGACAATGCAATCGCCATGGCATCAACGCCAAACTGGCACCGGTTAACCCAAACCTGGCCTAACGCAAAGCTTCAATGCTCAGGTGAAGATGTCGGTCTTCCTGGCGGACAGATGGGGAATTCCGAAGTTGGGCACCTTAATTTGGGTGCGGGAAGAGTTGTCTGGCAGGATCTGCCCCGTATCAATAAAGCCATACAAAGTGGCCTGCTTACAGGCTTTCAACCTCTCCAGGACTTCATCAAACGTCTGAAAGATTCGGGTGGCATCTGCCATCTCGTTGGCCTCATTTCACCAGGCGGCATCCATGCACACCAGGATCATGTTATCGCCCTTGCACGTATCCTCGCGACTGCAGGTGTGTCCGTGCGCATTCACGCCATCACTGATGGCCGTGACACAGCACCTGAAAGCGCTTTGACTTACATAGGACAACTGGAGCAGGCGATTGCAGAATTTGAAAATGTGTCGATTGGCACCGTGTGCGGCCGGTATTTTGCGATGGACCGCGATAATAGATGGGAGCGCGTACAGCGTGCCTACGATCTTATCGTGGCAGGGCAGGGTGAAGTTTTTTCAACCTCGCAGGATGCCATCAAGGTGGCTTATGCCAACGGCACAACCGACGAGTTTATAGAACCGGCACGGCAGGCTGATTATACAGGCATGAAGGATGGGGATGGGCTTCTGTGCGCGAATTTTCGTGCTGACCGTGTGCGTGAACTGCTCGGTGCCGTCCTTGAACCTGAATTTGACGCCTTCGTGCGGGGCAAAACCGTAACGCCGGCCGCAGCATTGGGTATGGTGACGTACTCGGATAAGCTTGCTCAGCGATGCGAGTCAATATTTCCAAGCGAGCGCATCGCGAATACGCTGGGCGAGGTCGTTGCACAAGCGGGCCTCAAGCAACTGAGGGCCGCAGAGACAGAAAAATATCCTCACGTCACTTACTTTTTCAACGGCGGTATAGAAACGCCGAATAAGGGTGAAGAGCGTCTTCTGGTGCCGTCTCCCAAGGTTGCGACCTATGATTTGCAACCGGAAATGTCTGCCCCGGAACTCACAGACAAGCTCGTTGAACAGTTGAAATCAAAAAAATTCGATTTGTTTGTAATCAATTATGCAAACGGCGATATGGTGGGGCATACTGGTGATCTGAAGGCTGCTATTAAAGCAATTGAATGCGTTGACGATTGTTTGGGCCGTCTTGAACAGGCCCTTCAGGAGGTTGACGGAGCCATGGTCGTTGTTGCGGATCATGGTAACTGCGAGACTATGTTTGATCGGGACACGGGTGTGCCACACACCGCTCATACGCTGAATCCCGTGCCCATTGTTCTGGTCAATTGCAAGCGTTCCAAAGCCCGGATTGGCAATGGCCGCCTCGCTGATGTTGCGCCAACGATCCTTGATCTGTTGGGGCTCGAAGGGCCGGATGAAATGACAGGCAAATCACTTGTCCAATGCTTTGCCTGATCAGAAAGATCAGGCTTTACGGCAATTTAACAAGATGTCATTGGAGCAAATAGCGCCATGCCTATCGATGAACTATTAAGTCTCGATGAAAAACATGAAAGGCAGCGTGCAAAGTGGATTGGCATTTTCATTGCCTTTCTGGCCGGACTGCTTGCAATCTGCACAATGGGTGGCAACAATGCCGAAAAAGACGCGGCTAAGGCTAACCTTGACGCGACCAACCTTTGGGCTTTTTTCCAAGCCAAGAATTTACGCCGTACGCATTATATGATGTGGCGTGATGACCTTGAAAGGCAGCTGGCGGTAAATCCTGATATGGCACCTGAGCTGCGCGCAAAAATTGATGCTCAACTTACCGATTACAAGAACCGTATTGCAATTTACACTTCTGATAAGACCCGTATGGAAGGGCTTGATGAGCTGTTCGTTCGGGCGAAGGATCTGGAACATGCGCGCGACGTCGCGCTCAAGCGCGATCCCTACTTTGACTATGGTGTAGCGTTTTTACAAATTTC
>CAYUYL010000006.1:0-30589 GCA_964449195.1 uncultured Filomicrobium sp. | reverse complement strand
GTCTGGAGCAGCATCGGTTTCAGATGCACCCGCGTCGGTTGGCGTAGCGGCCGTTGCCGGGCTTGAGGCGCCGCTGATCAGACTGGAAATACCACTGGCAAGCAGCATCCCCCCGGCAACACCCGCCGCGGTCGTCATGGCCTGGGCCATGAAGCTGCCTCCACCGCCAGCCTGACGCTCTCCAGCGCGTTGCCCCTGCTGCCCTTGCTGACGAGGCGCACTCTGCCAGGGAGCCAAACCTGTTTGCGGCACAGACGGCGCACCTCCTTTTTGACCACCAAAGCCCGCTGATGAGCGTGGTGCAGTGAAAGAGCTCTTATTCTGAGAGGGTTTTGCACTTTCAGCAGATTGCTGGGCAACTCTGTTTTCAAGCTCTTTAATACGCTCATCTGCTTTCTGCAAAGCCTGCTCCTGCACAAGTACGGATTGCACGAGCAGGTAAGGCGAATTCGGATTTTGGCGCATGCAGTCATGAATAAATGCTTCGGCGTCGTTGTCTACCTGCAACCCCTTCACATTCTGCATGCGCTCAAACATGTTCGAAATGAGCTGACGATCATTTGCATCCATTTCCACACGATCCTTATGAGTCATTAATGATGTGGTTGATGTAAGACGCAGCGCTGAGTCTGCAAGATCTTGCCGGGATTTCACTGCGGTCGCACAGCATGCCCGCGTGTTCTACCCGCCATGCTTTAGTCAAAATTTGTTTGTTGATATATCTATGTGTAGCGCGCTCCGCCCCCAAACTCCCCAACGGGCCGTCAACGGTATAACAACGCATTGTTATTCACGTTTTTATTATTGTGATATCGATCTACAAAACTCTGATATATATACGATTTGTATTTTGCATTAACAAATTCGCTTTGATCAAGAAGCTGGAATTTTTAACCGAAAGCCACCATTTCAGTGGTCGGATTATGCGCTTGAAACGTAAGCCTATGTATAGCCATGCTTTCGTAGAAAGCTTACGTTATAGTCTCAGGATAAGAAGGCTGAGCAATTTCACAGGAAACGTTGAAAGCTCAGATATAAGGACATGGCAGCACGTGTGTTACCTACAGTAACTGAAGGTCCAGGTGGCCTGTCTCGTTATCTTGAAGAGATCCGCCGCTTTCCGATGTTGGAACCTGACCAGGAGTACATGCTTGCAAAACGCTGGCAGGAGCACGAAGACACGGACGCAGCCCATCAGCTTGTAACGTCACACCTGCGCCTGGTGGCTAAGATCGCCATGGGATATCGCGGTTACGGCCTGCCTATTGGCGAGGTTGTCTCTGAAGGTAACGTCGGTCTGATGCAGGCTGTAAAACGCTTCGATCCGGATAAAGGGTTTCGCCTTGCGACTTACGCGATGTGGTGGATCAGGGCCTCCATACAGGAATATATTCTGCGTTCCTGGAGCCTTGTGAAGATGGGGACGACAGCATCTCAGAAAAAGTTATTCTTCAATCTGCGCCGCACAAAAGGGCAACTTCAAGCCCTTGAGGAAGGCGATTTAAAGCCTGAACAGGTAACTGCAATTGCCATCCGCCTTGGCGTGCCGGAAGATGATGTTGTCTCCATGAACCGCCGTCTTGGCGGCGACGCCTCACTGAACGCCCCCCTACGTGCTGAGAGCGAATCAGGCGAATGGCAGGATTGGCTTGTGGATGAGGCCCCAGACCAGGAACAAAGCTATGCCGAGCAGGAAGAATTAGATAAACGCCGTTCATACCTGGCCAGCGCCATGGGCAACCTGAATGATCGGGAGCGGCGCATTTTTGAATGCCGCCGCCTATCCGATGATCCTCTGACGTTGGAGGATCTGTCTGAGGAATTCGGCGTCAGTCGTGAACGTATTCGGCAAATCGAGGTGCGTGCGTTTGAAAAGGTTCAGAAGGCAGTGCAAAACCTGGCACATGGCGACGGTCTTGCAGCCAACAGCTAACGCAGAAAAACAACCAAGTATGTATCGTCACAGCATCTCCATGCAAGCGCGTCTGACTGGATGAAAAATCTGTTCCTCTGACTTCGTGAAATAAGTTTCAGTGATGCCGGCCCGTTTACAATTTTGCCTTACGAATCACATATGATGACCTCGGCTGAGTAAGTTTTCTATTTCAGCCAGCTTGGCGTGACACAGTTCACTTCTAACTGTCACCCAAACGTGTGCTTGCGTCTCAGCGGATGATCGCAAAGTGTTGAAACATCTGCAGCATAAGCAGCAACAAACCGGCACAGTCCGGTGCGACGCAAGGCGGAGATGGATGAAGCCGCCAATGCCGGCGTCGACTGCATTTTTTTCTATGCAGGAAGCTGCATTTCATCCTGGACCGCCACCTCAGTGTATCGAACATTTATGCAGACCGCACTTTGCTGAGGCGTCGTTGTACGCACTTTGGAAAAGCAGTATCTGCACATGATGATGTATCGAGATACAACGAGATGGCATATGAACGAAGATGGAGTGGCTCATGCTGAAGTGCCGACATCACCAGTTCGAACGCTTGCCCGTTGTTCTTTACAAACACAAGATCGGAGAGAAATTCACCGATATTCACTGGCTGAGGCGACTTCTCTGGCGCCTGAAACCTATACATCCCCCGAGTAGATGCTAAATCAGCTTTTGCTGCTGCGTCTCAAAAGATAAAATAAATTCGGGACGAACCGGCAGCCAGAAGAAGAGAACCGATCCGGCAAGATCGGTTCTTATCAATTGCAAAAGACTATCCACGCGGAACAATTTATTTTTTTGTAACATTGACCAGACACTGCAGCTTTTATCCCCCAGCCAAACGCGCCGGGCACTTGCAAGGCTGCATGCCTTTTACATCGGCAGGCGCTTCACATCTGCAAAATACCTGTCAACAGCGCGCGCAATCGAGCTTGAAACTTTTTTGCGCCATGCCTCAGATTTCAAACGCCGTGCATCCCGGCGGTTTGAAACATAAGCGAGTTCAATCAGTACAGCTGGCATGGTCGCCGTTTTAAGCACGCGAAATGCGGCAGTCTGGTGCGGCCGGCTACGCATATCCGTCGTCTTTCCCATATGACGGATCACAATATCAGTGAACTCATTGGTCTGGAATTGGGTCGCCTCAACATCACGAAACGCCAAGTCTTCAAGAATCTTATGCAGCGTATTCGGATTTGAGGAAATTTTAGCAGCCTTCAACGTCTTCAACTCGTCACGCGTCAACAAATTGCGTCTTGCCAATTTTTTCTTGGTTGACTTTTTCAGGGCTTTCGCAACGCTCTTACGCAAAGAGTAAATAGTCGCTCCACTCGCTTTAGACTTCGCATAATCCGCATGAATTGAGATGAACAAAGCAGCTTTATGACGTTCGGCGAATGCCCGCCGCTCTTTTAGGGTAACAAAAACATCCTCACTACGTGTCATAAGCACTTTATAGCGCCCTGTTCCCTCCAGTTTATCGCGAAGTTTCCGGGAAAAAGCCAAAACAACATCTTTTTCCTGAACACCATGTTTTCGCGCACCGGAATCGTGCCCGCCATGACCTGGATCAATGACAATGACATGCTTGTGTGACCGCGGGCTGTCAACACTCGGATGTGCCGCCTGACGGGGCACAGGTGGTTGCAGGGCGGCACCGCCAAGTTGAAAGCTACCCTTTAATCCACCCGGCGACATCGCAAACGATTTTCGTATTTTGGTCGGCACAATATCCAGGCTGAGTTGTGCACCACGGCCTTTGGATGCAGGGATGACACCTGCTTTCTCAACAATAACCGGCGATGCAACATTAATGATAATGCGGGTCTGATTAAGGCCGGACTGCCCGCCCCGGATGGAGGTAATAAGCGATTTTGAAGATTTCTCAACAACGGGAACACGTGTACGCATTGAAGGAAGCTGCAGCACAACACGGTTTGGGTTGACGAGTGAAAATACCTCGAATTTAGCTGAACGCTCAAGCTCTATGACAAGGCGCGTACGCTGAAACTCGACCGCCTTCTTCTTTGCAGGCGCGCCAGTTATGCTTCGCAAAAGATTCGTTAACTGGTTAGCAATAGCGTCAGATGGAGCCGGCATCTGTTGCGGTTGTTCTGCGTATGCAGCGTTGTGCCCTAAGCTAACGGTCAGAATGGATATGATAAAAGATAAGATATACGTCTTAGATGTAAGCATATATGTACCATAACGCGCTTGCATGCAGTTCCCCGTCGAATCAACGTTTGCATACTTATTCTACTCGGATAAATGCAGATCAAAAACGGCAATTTACTGATCTATCCAAGTCCATTTTATGCAAGTCATTGCGTTAACAATTTATGAACAGCTTACTTTTGAAGTTTGATGAACATAAGAAGCTATATTCTTTGGTAAAATTGCTATCAAATTTTAAATATTAACACTGCGAGACTAGCTAATAAGTGTCGCATGGCCATCTTTTACACAAAGCTCGATTTGCTCGCGGTACCATTCAAAGGCAGCATCATTCGCTGTGATTTCCCCAAACACAGCCGTGTCCCGTCCCATAAGCTGCTGATATACAATGGGAGCACTCACCGGAGAAATCATAGCCCGGTTACGGCTTAGGGTGGTTATGATGCCGCGCATAGTGTGCGTTTGATCAAGTTGCGATAACAGAACCATGCGCATCGCCCCTTTAGTTAACGAAACCAAATGAATGAATTGGGAACTTGGCGGAACATGAACGCGCCCTTGGTGAGCATAGGGCTCGTCCGGGCGCTGATGTTCCTGGAATAACAAACTTGGCCACTTATGATCCCATAAAATTTCAGTGCGATAAGCAAAAATCACACCCTTCTTCGTAAAGGCAGGCCTCAGCGTCAGATAATTGCCTATCAGGTGATCAACAGCGTGTTGCGTATAGCCTCCCATATAAAGAGGCGCAACTTGTGAATGCACGTCCGGTTGGCCCGGCTTGTCGCGTTGTGTTGCGTCCTCTTTGTGCACCCCGGACCATTCAGACTTGATCTGATCGAAATCGAGATCCAGAACCATGCAGACATCAAACAAGGTTTGATCCCGGACAGAGCGCCCCGCGATGAAGTTCTGAATTGTCTTCTCATGACAATCAGCAGCATCAGCAAGATCGGCCTGCGTCATCTTCTTTTCAATCATAGCCGTGCGCACACTTTTGATGGCGCGTTGACGATTGGATTCTTCTGCATCAAAAGACATGCGGCTTCGGTTAAAATTGGTTGGATCCTGCTGTGTAATCTTATCAGTTCATAAGACCATAAATCGTTATATCAACGCCAGCAATGACCTCTGGAACTGCAATGTTTTCGCCATTAAATGAAGCGGACTTCTCCATGTCTCATAAAATTACGCAAAAAGGAAATGATAAAAGCCCTCCTGATGCCCCGGATACATCCGTTGGAACTCAAGATTTTCTCTAATATTACCAAAACCTTGGTCATTCTGGCATTATGACAGGGCATATGTTTGCGGCCGGAGAGCGTTCTAAAGTCCGGCAGATGCGTTTGGATAATCAGAAAAGCCGTTGGCATGATCAAATTTTAAGGCAATAGCTTCTACTTCAGCATATTGCGCAAAGCTATAGCGAATAGAAAGATCAAAAGTACGCTCATAACCTGCTGCAAACGTGTGACCCAGAGCACACCTGGAGGCAAATACGTAACTGCAGCCACACCGACACGATCAGACTGGACAAGACCAAACAGGCAACCGTATGTCAGACGTGCACCTTCCATGCCTCCCATATCGCTGAATACGAGGGCATTGGCCAGCGACATGCGAAAAGCCTGAGAAAAAGCATCCGTTCCCTGCAGCACCTCTAGCGGCAGCCCTGTAATACTAACATTATTGCCATCCGTACACGGCAGGCGATCCCACCAGGCACGCCGGCCAAGGTCAATTTGTGTCAACAGACCACCATTTTGCGACAGGCCATAGCGGTCGCTATGGCTGGCATGATCCAGGTGCGCGGAAAAATAAACGCAGGAAAAAACGAGCGTCAGCAGTGCCCACAGAAGAAATGGCCGCAAAAAAGAACGGCCAAAATTCGAGAGCAGCCCGTACATATAACCAAACCAGAAACGCGGATGCCCTGGCCAATCTGCAACCCATCGGGCAGAGCGGATTTCCTCGGCGTGAAAATTCAGAATATTGCGGTTATCTTCTGCCTCGATTGCAAAGTGTTTCAATTCACGAAATTTAGCCGGTGCATCACTGTCACGGTTAATCCATTGCAGGCACAGAAAATTATCCCAGGACACCCTGGACGAAAAGGTAAGCACTGTGCCGAATACTGCCGGCCGCACCTTGACATTATCAAGCCGCGGCACAGGATGGAAAACACTTTGAGTGAAATCCGGCACGCGGTTGAACTGCGCCTCGCTCAGCGTAAAGCCAACGTTTGACTGCGTCCCTTCGAAACTTGCAGCCCCCTCGAAGCTGGCTTTGGCAAAACTTATCGGATGGTTGATCTGGCACCGTGTATAATCTGCCCCCTGTTTGAATGAGCTTTCCTGAAAATCCGCATTCCCTTGCACAGAGCCCTGCAAGGCACCGAACTGTGCACCACTGAAAGACACGTGTCCCTCAAAATTGACGCTCTTAAAAGATACATCTCCACCATGGAACTGCGCCTCTTGAAACCACGCGCCATTGCGGTGACGAAATTGCGCTTCATCGAAGCTGGCCGCACCGCCATGGAATTGAGTCTTGATGAAACGCGCAGGACCACCGTGAAATTCAGCTTTTTGAAACGCGGCCTGCCCGCCATGAAATTGAGCCTGACGAAACCGTGCAGCACCACCATGAAATTGCGCGCCGCGGAATGAGGCATCACCACCATGAAATTCGGCCTTGCGGAAAACCGCATCCCCACGATGGAACTGTGCCCAACGAAACTCAGCCGGACCACCATGGAACTGTGCACCACTGAACACAGCGTTGCCGCCATGGAATTGCGCATCGCGAAAGGAGGCCCGCCCCCCGTGAAATTGCACTCTGCGAAATAATGCCGGACCACCATGGAACTGAGCTCCTCGGAATGAGGCGGAACCACCATGGAATTGTGCGTCGTCAAACTCGGTGTCGCCTTCCAGGAACTGTGTTCCATTGAATGACGTACTCTCACCGTTAAACTGCGTTTTTATAAATCTGGCACTGCCACCCTGAAAACGCGCACGTTCGAAAGACACCGTTCCACTCAGAAACTGAGCTCCCTCAAACGACGTTTTACCGCCATCAAACACGGCTCTGTCAAACAACGCATTTCCACGATGGAATTGCGCATGACGGAATATTGCGCCACCACCTACAAACTGCGCACCGCGGAATAATACATCTCCGCCCCAAAACTGGGCTTCACGAAATCGTGCACCACCGCTGCGAAAGCGCACGCCGTCAAACCTCGCAGCGCCGCCATGAAATTCAGCTCCGCGGAAGCCTGCATCTCCAACATTGAAATCAGCCCATTGAAAAGCCGCATCGCCGCCATGAAATTGGACCCTGATAAAACGCGCTTCACCGCCGTAGAACTGCGCCCTGATAAATTTTGCATCGCCGCCGTGAAACTGTGCACCGCTAAACGATGCATCCCCACCGTGAAACTGTGCGCCATCGAAACTTGCCTCGCCGCCATGAAACTGGGACTCGCGGAATTTTGCAGCTCCACCACGGAATTTCGTACCATCAAATCTTGCTTCGCCACCATGGAACAGCGCCCTGCAGAACATCGCATCGCCGGGTGAAGCGAACTTATCGCCGAAACACGTGCCTCGGAATGAGGCTATGCCGGGAAAAAGGAAATCGGAAAAATCAGCCCCGCCTTTGAGACAGAGATAATCGAATTCAACTGCGGCACAGTGAAGGAAAATATATTGCGCATCCTGCGCCTCAGCCTGTTCCTCAGACCACAGTTGCGCCTCTTCAAGCTCGCAACGCAAATCCCACATGGCCTCGGCCCATGCGTTCCAGACTTCCCTGCCCTCAGCCCAACGGGTCAGCACCGCCTGGAGCCGCAACTGTGCAAACGGAGTTCTGACAGCATCTGCACTGGAGCGCCGCTTTCTTGCTATCCCCGCCTCAACCTCAAGTCCATCAGCCCACGGATTGAGACCGTAAAGACGGCGTATCCACTTTGCCATGTCAAAGGCAACCACATCGACGGACTGAACCTCTTTGGCTTCGGTCAAATCCGTGGCGCCAGCATCAAGCTTAGCTTCACCGGCTGCTGCAGCTGCCGTCTTCTTTTTATCCCTTGAATATATATTCCACATGGCTTGACTCGCCGCCACTTTACCGTCCGCTCAGGTAAAACTTTACTTTAAGTTGCTGTTTTCCAACCTGCCGATCATATCATTGGCTGTAAGATTGATTGATAATGGCGTCACCGAAATATAGCCGTTATAGATTGCCCAAAGATCTGTATCTTGCGGCGGATCAGACAATTTCCGTGGAAATCCCAACCAATAATACGGCCGCCCCCAGCTATCGGCGCGCTCCTCAATGGCAAGCCTCGACTGATCACGCCTGCCTTGCCTGGTAATACGAATGCCAGCCATATCATCCTGGGGACGATCAGGAAAATTAACGTTCATCAAAACGTTTTCCGTCCAGTCCATATCAAGCAGCTTCCGTATCAAATCAGGGGCGAAATGCTTTGCCGTTGCCCAATGCGGCGAACGCCCGCTCCGAAAGCCGAAAGATTGGCTGATCGCTATAGAAGGAATACCAACGAGTGTCCCCTCAATCGCAGCCGCAACAGTGCCGGAATACGTAATATCTTCAGCAAGATTTTGCCCCAGATTGACGCCGGAGAGAAGTAAATCAGGCCGTTTCTGGAACATCACATGGCGTACAGCCATAACAACACAATCGGTTGGCGTACCTTGAACCGCATACGTGCGCCCATCAACTTTGCGCAGACGCACCGGATCGCGGAGCGACATGGAGTGCCCGGCACCAGAATGATCTGTCTCCGGAGCAACCGTCCAAACATCGTCGCTTAACTCCGCAGCAATCTCCCGCAACACTTTTAAGCCGGGAGCCCCAATACCATCATCATTCGTGACGAGAATACGCATAACAACTCCTTTACGCCTGCGGCTTTGATCAATGGGAAATAGCAGGCTCAATGCCCAAAACACACAGCCTATGCCTGCGGTACAAGCCGGATTATACCGCCCATATAGGGATGAAGGACTTCCGGCAGCACTACAGAGCCATCAGCTTCCTGATAATTCTCCAAAATTGCGATCAATGTCCGGCCCAGGGCAAGCCCGGAGCCATTCAACGTGGCACAATAGTGAATTTGCTTGCCATCGCTTACGCGGTAACGGGCCGACATGCGCCTTGCCTGGAAATCTCCACACACAGAACAACTGGAAATCTCACGATATGCGTCCTGCCCTGGCAACCAGACCTCGATATCGTAGGTTTTGCGTGAGGCAAATCCCATATCACCGCTGCATAATAACATTGTGCGGTAAGCCAGCCCGAGGCGTTTAAGGATCTCTTCTGCGCAATTCGTCATACGCTCATGCTCATCCATCGCCTGCGCCTGCGTTGTTATGGAAACAAGCTCGACTTTGGAAAATTGATGCTGCCTGATCATACCGCGGACATCGCGGCCTGCAGAACCGGCCTCCGAGCGAAAGCATGGCGTCCAGGCTGTATAACGCTGCGGCAAGTCTGCTTCAGCATGAATTGTTTCGCGTGCCAGATTGGTAAGTGAAACCTCAGCTGTCGGGATCAGCCAGAAACCATCTTCCGTATGGAACAGATCTTCAGTGAACTTCGGTAGATTGGCGGTACCGAAGGCAGCATGATCGCGCACAAGCAGCGGTGGATTAACTTCGGTATAGCCGAATTCTCTGGTATGGACTTCCAGCATAAACTGCGCTAGCGCACGCTCCAGACGCGCCAACGCACCTTTCAGGACAACAAACCGGGCCCCTGAAATCTTTGCCGCTTGTTCAAAATTCATGAGGCCGAGCGCTTCGCCGATTTCAAAATGCTCTTTCGGCTTAAAATCAAATGCAGGCGGCTCACCAATCGTGCGCACCAGTTGATTATCGTTTTCATCAGTACCGAGCGGCACTTCGTCAACCGGAACATTTGGGATGGCAGCCAGCTCAGAGCTAAGCTTTTCGTCCATCTCGCGGGCCGTTTGTTCGCCAATGTGGATAGAGCTTTTCAGCTCGGCCACTTCCGCCATCAGCTTTTGGGCAGTTTCTTCATCTTTGGCAGACTTCGCCTTGCCAATTTCCCTCGACGCTTCATTGCGGCGGGACTGTGCATCTTGCAGTTTCATAAGATGGTGCCTGCGGGTTTCATCCATCGCTATGAAATGTGCTGACATCGGCTCAAGGCCACGCGCTCTCAGCCCCTTATCAAAAGCCTCAGGATTCTCGCGTATCCATTTAATATCAAACATGGACTTTGTCCCATATGTTGAATTTTACAGCGCTCTTGCAACATAAAGTGCAGAAGCAAAAGGTTGTATATGAGTGAGACGGGCAAGCCAATGCCCGTTATGGATGAGTGCCTTTTCGCATCAAGTTGCATTGCATCACCTGCCCGATCCCACGCCCATGGGATTATGCCGTTGGCTGCTGGACGTGGGAGCAGGGTGGTCAAGCTGAAACGAAAACGCCCTCAAGTCCTGTTTAGATTCACCACACAACGAACGTTAGCAGACACCAAGAGACTGAACCACACTGGCAAGCTATAAGCCGATTGCATAATCAAGGTCCAGGCGACAGATGCTACGCTTCCGCATCATCTTGCGAAGCCTCGGAGGATTGCGCGGCAGCGCGTCGGGCGGCCGATTTTTCAACGTGTATCACTGCAAAAATCGACAACTCATAAAGAGCGAGTGTCGGCAGCGCCATGGCAATCTGACTGATTGGATCGGGCGGTGTCAAAATGGCGGCAGCCACAAAAACAGCAAGAATTGCCCACCGGCGCTTTTCACGCAAAAGTGCAGCAGTGACAACGCCGGCACGTGCCAGCAACGTCAAAATTACGGGCAACTGAAAGCAGATTCCAAACCCCAGTATAAGCGTCATAATGAGCGACAGATACTCACTGACCTTGGGCAGCAGTTCGATTGCCGCCTTGCCATCACCGCCTGCCTGCTGGAAACCCACTGAAAATTGCACCAGCAACGGCATCGCAATGAAATAAACAACGCACGCACCAATAAAGAACAAAACCGGTGTTGCAACCAGATATGGGCGGAAAGCCTCGCGCTCATTACGGTAAAGGCCAGGAGCAGCAAATTTATAAATTTGGATAGCAACAAATGGGAAAGAGAGAAACGCCGCGCCAAACATACCGAGCTTGACCTCGGTAAAAAATTTTTCCAGGAGGTGTGTGTATATTGTTTTGGCATTTTCCGGCCCAACCACCGAGATAAATGGCCAAAGCAAAATATTAAAAATCACACCAGCAAAGGCAAAGCACACAACAAAAGTTACAAAAAAAGCGATAACAGCGTAGATAAGCCGGCGGCGCAGCTCAACAAGATGCTCCATCAGCGGGGCTTGGGAAGCGTCAATATCCGAGCGCTCATCCTCTATCTGGTGTGCGTTGCTCATGTTGCCGCCTCCACTTTGCGGGCATCCTCATCAACCGCACGTGCACCAGTGGCCGTGTCACTTTTCACAATTTCGGTGTTGTGATCATTTGGCACGCCACCAGCGGCGTCATCCTGATCAATATCGGCGCGCTTTTCAGCTTCAAGTATGGATTTATTGTATTCTTCCGCCCATTCATCATCCACCCATGCGTCTTCGCTGTCCTTACCCTTACCATGAACGGATGATTTTTCAGCAGCATCGTCAGCGTCTTCTTTGTTCAGTTCACGATTGATCTCGCGCCCGGCTTCATTAACGCTGTCGATCTCTTTCTCAAATTCACGCTGTGCGCCACGCACGGTGTCGACAGCATCGGATTTCAACTGCTGAAATTCGCTGCGAACTTCTTCAAGCCCCGTATCCTTCATAGCATTATCGAAATGACTGCGGAATTCATTGGCCTGGCTGCGAAGCGCCTTGAGAACTTTACCAATCGTTCGCAGCAAAGCGGGCAGCTCTTTTGGACCAACCACAATCAGTGCAATAACGGCAACGACGAGCAATTCGCTCCAGCCTAGATCCAACATTCAAAACATCCCACGTCACAGATCAGGTCACAGGCGCCCACAGCGTTGAAATTATGCGCCAGCATACAAACAACGCCCCGACCGTAAGGAACGGGCACAGGCATAGAACGGCAAACGCCGCCAACCCAACCACCGCACGCTCAAATTCGCACCCTTATTATTATTATCCAGCCTTGGTTGTCTCAGACGAAGGTTGCTGTTCTGCTGTTTTTTCAACACTCGCATCAATCGCTTTCGGCTGATCGTCCTGGGGCTGTGGCTGAGCCTTATCTTTGTCTTCGTCAGACATACCTTTTTTAAAGTTCTTGATGCCCTTGGCAACATCACCCATCAGTTCGGGAATACGACCACGGCCAAATAGCAGAACAACAATCGCCAACACAATTAACCAATGCCAGATACTGAACGTTCCCATATGCTCACCTTCCTACTTGCCTGCTCTGTTGATTTGCATATCATATTTTATATGCATTATGGCATCAGCATTAACTTATGGCATATACGCATTTATTAAGACCCACCAACTTGCACGTCATACAAATCAAATTGCGCGATTTACATCGTTGCATTACAGCACCTATTGCAGATTGCAACCCTTGCGGCAACCAAACTCAACACCGTCCGCCATCCCCCTAAATCTCCCAGGCCAGCAGGTTCATGGCTCCTCCGCGAAGATTAAGATGCCAGCCGGATCGACCTCAATCACAACATCTTCGCCCACAGCCGGCGTCATTGTCTCACGCACAAGACTTGTCAACGGCATTTCCAGCCCTGCAACTGTGATTGTCAGTTGCGCCAAATCGCCCTGAAACTGCGTCGCCAGAACACGCCCGTGAATACCTTTCCGATGCGGACGTATCGCACGCCGGCGCACGCATAAGACAACCCGCGCCCCATCCCTGAAGCCCGGAGCAGGAAAGCGGCCAAACGGCATATCTACAGCGCCATCCTTAACAACAGCTGGCACTTCATTAATCTCCGAAAACAAACGCGCAACAAACAAATCTTCCGGATGGTGGTAAAGATGGTCACAAAGACCAGCTTGCACAATCCGCCCGTTTCGCATGACAGCTACGCGGTCTGCCAGTTGCATCGCTTCTTCTGGGTCGTGCGTCACAACAAGACCGGTTGAGCGGGTCTCCTTAAGCAGATCCCGCGTCGTGCGCCGCAGTCTTTCGCGCAAATACACATCGAGGCCTGAAAACGGCTCATCCATCAGAATAACAGCCGGGCGCGGGGCGATTGCGCGGGCCAATGCCACACGTTGCTGCTGGCCGCCGGAAAGGATATGAGGATAATCACGGGCATAACGATCAAGCCCTATGCGTGCAAGGACGGCAAACGCCTCCTGTGCCGCAAGCTGTCTGCCAAGCCCTTTCAGGCCGAAGGCAACATTTTCTAGAACCGTCAAATGAGGAAAGAGCGCAAAATCTTGAAACATCAGCCCGATATTGCGCCGCTCGGGCGGCATAAAACGGCTCGGACCGGCCACTTCATAACCATTCAGAAGAATGCGTCCGGCCGTTGGCGTTTCGATCCCCGAGGCAAGGCGTAACAATGTCGTCTTGCCGCAACCGGAGGGCCCCAGCAGGCAGACGATCTCACCGGCCTCCACGTGCAGCGACACATCACGCACGGCATAAGTCTGATCGAGACGACAAGCCACATTCTCAAGCGTCAGGCTGGCGGCAAACGACGCTGCGGCCCGCGGCCCAAGCTTACGAGACTGCAGGGCATCCTCGCCGGACTGCTGCCAGAAGTCTGGAAATTTGAACTTTTTCAAGTTTTGGATGATATCCACGCGTTACTCCAGGCGTGCGATAAGAATGTTTCCAGCACCATGACGTTAAATGGGATGTATATAGTAACGCTTTAATTTTTTAGGAGTGGGGAACTGTGCCGCGTCTGATTACGTTGATACTAGATAAAACTGCATAGGCAATATAAATTATTTGTCTGGGCCGGCTGCCTCGTCCGCCAGGCTCACAGCCAAATCAAACGTGCATTAAGCTTGCACTCACCATCACAACTCACCGAACGAGGCCATCATCCTCACGGAAGAATGACTTATCTCCGGCCTCGTTCAAATCGTGAAGCGAAAATATGAACTGGCTTATTTTATAAGCGCCGGTCACATTGCCCGGGAATCATCATCGATATTTTGACCGTCAATCATGCCGAGAGCATGCAGATATGTTGCAAGAACCGTTTCCTCCTCATCGCGATCATCCTTTGATTTTTTGCGAAGCTTGAGAATTTGGCGCAAAACCTTTGTATCAAAGCCAATAGACTTGGCTTCTGCCAGTTTATCACGAATATTATCTGCGATTTCTTTCTTTTCTTCCTCCAGGCGCTCAAGCTGCTCGACAAATTGGCGAAGTTGCGCCTGCGTGGCATTTTGAAGTGTCGTCATTGCTGTATCCCATAATGCAGAAGTGATACCCAACACAGAACTTGCGGTCAGAATATTCCCACTGGCCGCAAGAAAATGTTGGGAATACGCACAAAAACAACCGAATCACAATTGTACCATAATAAGCAGAGATTTATTAGGCTGTGCTTACACAACATTTATGCGCTTATACGATGTTACTTATGGTGCAGCTGCGAATTTTTATGTTTTTCATCAAGACTCTAACAAACAATCAGCGCTCTGAAAATTTTCATAACACTGGAAGGCCTTGAAAAAAATCGGCTATGGTCCGATTTTTGCTTGATAAATTTACAAACGATACCGAAAAGTTTTCAGATAGGAATTTTGGCATGCATCTTGATATATCATCCCGGACATATAATGATATTCAGCACACGAGCGCACTTGCCGATACTGACTTCAGTTAGGATGTCTTATGCACATCTCTGAACTTGATGATGGCTTCGTGAAAAAATCTGATGCTGTTGTTAAGTCAGGGAGATATTGCGAAGGTCATATATCAAAAACGTTAACATCGAAGGCAAATGTATTGCGTTATTCATGAAATTCCGGTTCAATCAGCAATTAATATGGCAAAAAACAGTGATCGTGTTGATACACAACGCGAAAGCCAGTTGAAAGGGGCCAGCAAACAAACTGCAATTTTCCAACCGTCTGGAAATCCTAGTGCAATCATCTTGGTCACAGCTTTCGGCCCATACGGGATGATGAATGTAAAGAGCCCAACAAAACTCTCGCTGCGGTGTGCTTATGGGCTTCGCAGCCACTTATATAGGCGCGCAGAAGACAGATGCGTGACGGAAATAATAAATACTAAAGACAGCATAAAAGTTAGAAACTTCCAGGAATGGGCCAGAGACAGGAATTAGGTATCTGGAACATTCGATGCATTTGACAGGATCATACGAACCACTCAGCCCAGTGGCTAGGCAAGATTAAGAGCATTCCATGACTGAATTTGATGGCGTCGTCCCGGCGCTTCGTGATGCGATGATCGCGCGCGACTATAACAACCTGACCCCGGTCCAAAAAGCAGTTCTGGCACCAGATGCCGGCAGCGGCGATATCCTGGTCTCGGCGCAAACCGGCTCTGGTAAGACAGTTGCGTTTGGCCTCGCCATCGCAGAAACACTCCTCGCTGGCCAGCCATCATTTCCCAAGGCTGGGGCGCCACTGGCACTCATTGTGGCCCCAACACGGGAATTGGCACTGCAAATCAAGCGCGAGTTTGAATGGCTCTATGCATCAACCGGTGCCGTGATCGGCTCATGCGTTGGTGGAATGGATATGCGCACAGAACGGCGCCGCCTGGAGCAAGGCACCCATATTGTTATTGGCACGCCGGGGCGGTTGCGGGATCACATTCAGCGCCGGTCATTAAAAATTGCGTCCGTCCACGCAGTCGTCCTTGATGAAGCTGATGAAATGCTCGATCTTGGATTTCGTGAGGATCTGGAATACATTCTGGCCGCAACGCCTGGCAACAGGCGTACGCTACTGTTTTCTGCAACCGTATCACGTAGCATTGCCAATCTTGCACAGAAATATCAGCGCGACGCCGTACGTATTTCTACGATAGCGGAGAAAAAGCAGCACAGCGATATTGAGTACAGGGCACTGATCGTAACTGCAAACGACCAGGAAAATGCCATCGTTAATGTACTGCGGTTCTACGAAGCGCAAAATGCTATTATCTTTTGTGCGACCCGCGCAAACGTAAACCACATCACGGCAAGATTTAGAAACAGAGACTTCTCCGTTGTCGCGCTATCCGGTGAATTGACACAAAGTGAAAGGTCACATGCTTTGCAGGCGATGCGCGACGGCCGCGCCAGAGTCTGCGTTGCAACTGATGTGGCAGCACGTGGAATTGATCTTCCCAATCTTGAACTCGTTATTCATGCGGACTTGCCAACGAACAGCGAAACGCTTTTGCACCGCAGCGGGCGAACAGGACGTGCGGGACGTAAGGGCGTGAGCACTCTCGTTGTGCCACACAACAAACGCCGCACTGCAGAGCGTTTACTGGGCAGCGCGAAGATATCAGCAACCTGGGATCGTCCCCCTTCAGCTGACGACATTAAAAAACGTGATAACGAGCGATTGTTGTCTCATAAGGCGCTGTGTGAAACCGGGCAGGATTACGAGCAAGAACTGGTTCAACAACTGCTATCACAATATAGCCCTGAACAGATAGCAGGCGCCTTCGTCTCCATGGCACGTGAAGGCCAGTCCGCACCGGAGGAATTGCAGGATGTTCCGTTACCGCGGTCGCAACCCCACCAGCCACGGGAAAACTTTACCAACAGCACATGGTTCTCGTTATCGGTAGGTCGCAAACAGAACGCAGAGCCTGGATGGCTGTTACCATTGTTGTGTAATGCAGGTCAGCTTAGCAAACGTGAAATTGGTGCGATCCGGGTCCAGCAGGATCAGACCTTTGTTGAGATTGATGCAGACAGCACCGACCGGTTTCTGGAAAGTATAGGGCCTCATAAAACACTGCAAAAAAATATTCGTGTGAAACATCTCCAATCTGCCCCTGATCTCAGCAAGGATAAATTCCGCAAGCGTAACGACCCCAGAAGTGGTGCGCGTAGTTCGGCCAGGCGAAAAGGGCGTCCGGCATCGCAGGACGCAGGCAAGCAGGAAAAAGGGAAATCGATGAAGGCAAAATCAAAGCCAGCAAAACAAGCTTCGAAATCACGCAAGCCGAAAGAGAAACCAACAGCCGCTGCCACACACCTTGTCATGTCAAAATAGAGAGCCTGTTTATCTTTACCGCCTCATTGAGAGGTAAAATAAATTCATCGAACCGTTGTAATTTTTATTCTGTAATATCGAATTTTCCGTTGGTGTGCGGAAGAGTATCAACCTCGAAATATGGATGTCCGCCAAGTGCCAGATTTAGCCCAAGTGGCAAAGCTCGTCCGCGCAGCAACCTCAACCCAGGCAGCAAAGTTCACTCAAGCTGTAAAATCAAACCAAGTGGGGAAACTCACCCTCTCAATGTTTGCGGACCGAATTGACCTGCCGAAGTGGGGGAAGACAAAAGATACCGCTTTTACGCCGGCAGTTATTAAAATCGAAGTGCTTGCAGGGCTGACTGTCGCGCTTGCGCTCGTCCCGGAGGCCGTGGCCTTTGCCTTCGTTGCCGGAGTGCATCCGCTTGTTGGCCTTTATGCGGCGTTTATTGTCGGGTTGATCACGGCCATCATAGGAGGGCGGCCGGGCATGATTTCCGGTGCGACCGGGGCTCTGGCGGTAGTCATGGTAGCCTTGGTTGCCAAGCATGGCGTTGAATACTTATTCGCCACCGTCGTCTTAATGGGCATTTTGCAGCTCACAGCCGGGATACTCCGGCTTGGCAAATTTATTCGCCTGGTTCCGCATCCCGTGATGCTTGGTTTCGTCAACGGACTTGCCATTGTCATCTTTATGGCGCAGCTGCTGCAATTCCAGGTCACAGGTCCCGACGGAGACAAGATCTGGATGAACGGCTGGCCTTTGATCAAGATGCTGGGACTGGTCGGCTTGACCATGCTGGTGATCCATTTCACGCCAAGGTTTACAAACGCGGTCCCGGCTCCTCTGGCGGGCATCACCTTTGTCGCATTATTGGTTATTCTGTTTGGCATTGACGTCCCACGCGTCGGTGATATGGCTTCAATTCAGGGCGGGCTGCCAGCATTTCATATTCCCATGGTGCCCATTAATCTTGAAACGTTACAGATTATCTTCCCCTATGCACTCATTCTTGCTGCGATCGGGTTGATTGAAAGCCTACTGACACTCAACCTTGTCGGCGAGATCACTGAAAAGCGCGGTGGTGCTTCACAAGAATGCATCGCCCAGGGCGTTGCAAACACTGTAACCGGTTTTTTCGGCGGAATGGGCGGCTGCGCGATGATCGGCCAGTCAATGATCAATGTGAAATCCGGTGGCCGCACGCGCTTGTCCGGTATAGCAGCAGCGCTGTTTCTGCTTGTATTCATAGTCTTCGCATCGGGATTAATTGAGCAAATTCCGCTTGCAGCACTTGTCGGCGTGATGATGATGGTCGTCATCGGCACGTTCGCGTGGCAAAGCCTGACAATCCTTGGACGCATTCCACTGACGGATGCGATTGTCATGATCCTGGTGACAATCGTAACCGTCATAAGTGATCTGGCAATTGCCGTTATTGTTGGCGTCATCGTATCCGCGCTCTGCTATGCCTGGAACAATGCAACGCGCATACGTGCGACAATACATGAAACACCGGAAAAGGAAAAACTCTATCAGATTGAAGGGCCATTATTTTTCGGCTCAGTCGCCGGTTTCGATGAGTTATTCGACCCGCGCAATGACCCTGACCATGTTATCGTCGATTTTCTCAACAGCCGGGTGGTGGATCAATCTGCATTACAGGCCATAGAAACACTGGCAGCGAAGTATGAAGCGCGTGGCAAGACATTGCAGCTCAGGCATTTATCACGCGATTGCCATCGTCTTTTAAATCGTGCCGGTCAGCTGATTGTAGATTCGGATGACGATCCGGACTACGGGGTGGCCGTTGATTACTCGATAAAAACAGGCGTGATGAGTGGTGGGCATTAGAGCCCGCTACAAAGCAATAGGAAAATACGGTGGGGGCTCCCTGCTGCCAGTATTGTGCCCGTAACTCTTGCTTCCCGCTTTACGATTTGAGCAAAGCATTAAAATCTTATGGCATCAGACGATTTTTCCAAGTCATGCCGCACCAGCGTCCAATTACGACCATTCCTTCTATTAATTAAGTGGATATTTGAAAGCATGGACTTGTTAGGCATATGCCGAAGCAGACATTTTCATACCAGTTGTATTGGTTATGAGTACCTTTGCGATGTGAAGCCAGATGATCTCTGCGTGCTTGATGAGAAAGGCTTCTCAAGCATTCTGTATTATTTACTCAGGAGTTGCGGTTGCGGTTACAGATTATCCTTAGCGTCATAGTGCTTGCGATGACAGGTTGCAGTGCCGGACAGCGGTCATATTCATATGGCCTAAATGATAAGACACTGCCTTTTGATTTGCCCAATAGTCTTGACGGCAGCTTCGCTACGCCAGCTAATTCCAAAAAATCAAAAAAGATAGCTGCAGCCTCACCCAGGTCCAGGCGTGATAGTACAGCGTCCGGCTCATATAAAAAGGCGAAAAAGGGGGCATTAAGCGACCGCAACTATTCGAAGACACGATTGGACGCTGATCATGCTGCCAGTCTTATTAATACGTACCGTAGCACACATGGCCTCAAACCTATCCGCCTTAATGTTCTGCTGACCAAGGCAGCCAAACAACATTCGAGTGACCTTGCCAGATGGGACCGCATTTCGCATTTCGGTTCGGACGGCTCAAATCCATGGGACCGCGTCAAGAGGATAGGCTATACGGCACGCCTGGCAGCCGAAAATGTTGGAACAGGTCAGTTGACGTTCGAGGAGGTCATGGCCGGCTGGAAAAAGAGTGATGGCCACAATAAAAATCTTCTACTTCGCGATGCCGAACATATGGGCATTGCACTCGTGTTCTCTCCCGATACGGAATTTCGAACGTTCTGGACACTTGTAATCGGTGCACCTAAACAAAAACGATCATAAATGTGGTCATAAGTTTGTTTATGAATGTTCGTTTACAACATGCGGCAGAGTATTAGTGCAAGAATTAACCGAATTGCAGGGCTTCTAAAGTATCGCGCGTGTTTTATAACGCTTTGGCTATGTTTTTTGCGAACTGTAGACAGTTCAGCCTTATGAGACATTGTTCAAACAATAATCTTGAAAAACCTTTCGTAAGGCCCAGGGTTTAAGGTTAAGAAGGCGATGAGCATGAGCAACGCAGCGTCTGCTGTCACCGCGGTCATAGAGGATGATATCGTCCTTCCTTTTTCAACAGTGAAATCGCGCGCATTGGGCCGAATCGTACGCCTTGGCCCCCTCGTTGATAAAATCTTGTCTCGTCATAACTACCCGGACAGCGTAAACGAAGTTCTTGGTCAAGCTGTTGCACTCGCTGCCATGCTCGGCACAACCTTGAAGTTTGATGGAAATCTTATAATTCAAACCAAAACTGACGGCCCAATTGATATGCTTGTGGCCAATTTCGAAACGCCGGACGGCTTGCGTGCCTATGCCAGCTTCAATGAAGAGCGGATGAAGAGTGCAGGCGCGGCTGCCGCGATAGCACGCAACGATTATGGCCAGCTTTTGGGTGAAGGCTATCTTGCGCTGACCATCGACCCTGGCCGGGCAATGGAGCGTTATCAAGGCGTTGTCGCGTTAGAAAAACAGGATCTTGCCGCTGCCGCGCTGCAATATTTCCGGCAGTCAGAACAATTACCGACCTTTATCCATCTTGCCGTTTCCAAGATCAAAAGCCAAAACAATGCTAAAGATGGCTGGCGCTGGCGTGCTGGTGGCCTCCTGGTGCAGCATGTGACGGCAGTTGGTGGAAATACGCACGAAGCCGCAGACGATGACGCGCCTCTGGGTGAAGACGATGATCATTGGCGCCGGGTCAAATATCTTGCGCAAACGGTTGAAGATCACGAAATTCTTGATCCGACATTGCCACCGGAACGTCTGCTTTACCGCCTGTTTCATGAAGAAGGCGTGCGTGCAGGTCAAGCAAGGCCTTTAGATGCGTTTTGCCGATGCTCACAAGAGCGCATTCAGGCGTTATTCCGCTCTTTCAAGCAAGAGGAAATTGCCGGCCTGCGAGATGACGACGGAAACATCGTCGTGACATGCGAATTTTGTAACGCAGCCTACCATTATCAAGACAACACGGCATAAAGCTTAAGAGTATTTTGTGTTACGCGGCGCCAGTATCTATCCAATGACGCCGCGACATATTTCTTGAGCGGATCAAGAATTGCAATAATGCAATTCAGTCGGTGCCAGAAAGTCGGCCTAAATTTTCAAGGTGCTCCGGCTTATCGTTAGGAATTCTTCACCTTGAACGATCAGATAAACTGTAAGATTAATATCTTCCAAGCGGCACTGCATCTCAACCTTAGAGCCAACAGCAAGGTTCTCAAAGCTGAGTTTACGAAGCCTCTTATGCCCGCCCCCGTGGAGTGTTACCCGCACTTTTGTGGGTTTAAGGGTGCGTACAGCAACCTCCCCTTTGGACATATTGCATTCTTCATGTGTGAAAATCTCTGGAATGCTGTCACGGACCTTGGCTTCCAGCTGAACCAGCCTCTTCCTGGCTTTTGCAAGCTGGTCACGGTAGAGCTTTAAATTTTGTGAACGGCGCGCTTTACGCATATCGGCAATGCGGCTTTCCAGCCGAAGAATTTCGGCATTCGCATCGCGAACAGCCCTGAAGCGCGAAGCAATGTTGCTTTCTACGAACGTACCATCAATGCTATCTGCCCGAGTTGTATTGCCATCACCCTGATCACGATCATTCGTGCTTCCATAACGTGGATTATCACTATAAAGCCCGGCGAACTTACGGTCTTTAAGGTAATCCAGTTTGGTTAAAAATCGCGTCGGCCCGCTTCGCTGCCGGAAAGCCAAGGTATCACCCGACATATCAAGCAATTGCTCTGCTGTCACATCCCCCAGAAGCTCCGCCATCGGCCTGGCCATAATCGGGCTTGTTGTCCCAAAGGTTGCAGCAACAAGACAGTTGCTTGCAATGGTGCCATTATCATTTGGATAAAGCTTTTGAAGCTGACCTATATTCTGCAAAAGCAGCATAAGACGCACACCATACCCACGCATCAGTGTTACCGATTGCTCAAGGATCGGCATTGCACCCAGATGCGCCATCTCATCAATAATGAAAAGCGTCGGTGTTGGAGGGTTTTTCTCCCGCTGTACCACAACCGACATTAAGGCCCACAACCACATTCGCAGCATCGGGGCATGGCTCGCCAGTTTATTTGGTGGAATGACAAGATAGATTGTTTGCTGGCGGCCATCCCGCAGTGCATTCAAGTCAAACGATGTGGACGCCATGGCATCTTTCACCGCGGGGCTTCCAAACAACCGTATATGCTGTTGCACGGTGCCCAAAACAGACGGGCGCGTTTCTCTTTCAGGCAAGCCGAGGAAACCGGCAATATTATTATAGGCAACGCCTTTGATACGGCCACTGTCAAGCAACACGGCAAGATTATAGGGCACATCATCGCCATTCAAGCGATTCCACACCTGCCCCATGGTGGCTGGTTCCTCATCATCCATCACAGAGAATTCAATCATTGCGCTGATCACGGAACGTGCCCAATTATCCCAGAACCGGTCACGATGCGAGCCCTCGGTACCGACAATTCCTTCTGCGATTTCCAAGGCTTCGTCACCGATTGTTATGTCATCTGACGTGATAACATCGAGTGGATTGAAGGTGTCTGGCGTTTCGGTAACAATTTTGAACGGGTCGATAATATGAACATCATGCCCCATGGCACGGCGGGCATTGGCGGTCACGGCAGCTGCCTCGCCTTTTACATCAATCACAACGGCAGGCGCGTGTGATGTTAACAAGGTCGGAATCATCAAGTTACGCCCCTTGCCGCTGCCCGTAGGCGCCACAACAAGAACGTGCGCTTCACTGTCGTCCGTAATAAGCTTGCGCCGGTTACTCCGCTTTACAGGAGCTGCCGCAGCCGTAAACCCAATCTTGCCGGATGGCGCCTCTCGCTCCCATCCAAATGCAATACCACTAAAAGGCTGCTTTCTTCTCTGTACCATCTGCTGTAGCTCCCCGCGATGAGTCGCTCGCGCCATTAAACTAGCCCATATATTAAACTGATGTTCGCCTTGCCATTGCAACAAAAGCGGAACCAAATCATGTACAATTCACTTCGGACTCTTAGCTCTAATGCCGTGCATCTCATACCCTGCCAATCATATACCACACACAGCAAGCATGAACTTCTGGAATATGTACAGTGCTAGTCTTGAAGAGCATTAAGACGGCAATGCGTCCGCAGTAGGGGAATTGAGAGGCAACTTGAGGGACAACAAAAGTCAGAGTGATTTTCTAACTGTTGACACAACTCTAGGTCCTTATTGAAAAATATTTTCTTAATTTGCACGACTGCTGGAAATGGACAATGACACCAGAAAAACAATCAAGTGGTAAATCTTTTGCAGAGCGTGAAATTTCTCGTAAAGGGCATTTGGTACACAAACTTAAAGCCAAGGACTCCACGGGGCGCTGGGCTTATTACTTTGTCCTCGTTGAACCACTCAAGGAACGAAGATTTCTCAAAGCTATCCGGGGAGAAGGCATCGTAAATCTTGAGGATTTCGGTAGGGTTATCGCGTCAAATTACGGTAAAGAGCCGAGTGATAACGTACGCCAGATGCTTAAAGACCGCTATGATTTTGATGTTTAAAAAATTGCTCTTTGAACGAGAATATTTAAAAAATTACCCACCACCCATGCAAAATTGAAAACATGGAAGAATGGGTTGCAGGCTATCATTTCGCTACAAATATAACATTATCGTAAACTTGGGTGTTCCGAGCGCCGGAAAACAAATCAGCGTATTCGCGAATGAAGTCCGTTAAAGAAAGATCAAAACGCTTGAGAATGGCAACCATAAGCGAAGCTGAAGGACGGTAACTACCAGCTTCAATTTCTCTCATCTGCCTGGAAGTGACATCCAAGACTTCCGCAAGCGCATCCCGCGAAATTCCAGCATCAACGCGCCGGGCAGATATCATAGCGCCGACAAACTCATCAAAACTCAAATAATCCAGCGGATACTGTCCCGCTTGATTGTAATCAACAAACATGCACGTCCCCGCATTCGTGCCAGAATAATACCTATGCTTGAGCGAATCTTACTGTGTGCATCTCATAAGTGCAAGAACAACATATGCTGTTTCACCCAACTTCGTTATCAAGTTGTGCTTCAATAACCATACCTTTCGGTAAGCTTCTGGCCTCCTATCAAAATTCCACTCGCAGATCCAACTTAAGCGGGCTCTATGGGCATAAAAGATACGCCCAGCCTATTGCGATGGTGTTGATGAACTTCCTATGGGACTGAAAAAAGTGCGTGCAGGCACAAGACGGCAGCGCGAGGATGGTCCATCCCATACACCTCCTGCGTTGTGGCAAGATCTGACCATGCTCCAGCGGTGGTGTTGCCAGATCAAAAGCCCGAGCAATACAATGACCATGGTATAGGCGGCAAAAACACGATACATCGGATTACTCAGTGCGGTCACAGTTCAAATCGTTAACGTCTATGATTATTCTTTATGTACATCGCAAAACGCGGGAGGACCAGTGTAGCTAGAGCCTGGTATCGCCGCATGATAAACACCACGGGCGATCGCACGGGACAGACAGTCCGCAGCAAGTGCACCAAGTTCCATGAGTTCCCACATTGGATTACGTAGCATTTTTTCGAGCGTTGCCACCGCAAATACAGTATCGCCGTCCATAGGCGCATGAGCTGGACGGATCGCACGGGCGAGGCCGTCATCAGCCATAATTGCAAGACGATGGGCCTGAGATTTTGTCAAAATGGCATCTGTCACCACAAGGGCAATGGTTGTTGACGGCGGTCCACCGCCTTTAACTGTAAGCTGCAAGTCATTTGAAGGCAGATTTGGCGACTGGCTGTAGCCGCCGAATTCGCCATCACGCTCAAAAGGCGCGGCCCAGAACCACGGACCATCGCCAACGGTAACTGAACCAACAGCATTAACAACGGCAATAGCCGCAACGCGAAGGCCGCTCGAAGTCTTTGCACTGGCTGAACCAAGCCCACCCTTGAAGTTGGCCGTTGTCGCCCCATAACCGCCGCCAACAGTTCCAAGTTCAAATGCCCCCGATGCAGCAGCTGCTGCAGCCTGCCAGCCCATTTGCCAATAGACCGGTTCCTGATGCCAATCTTTCATACCACCATTTTGCAAGTCAAACGTGATGGCCTGAGACGCAATCGGGATTTTCTGACCGCCAATCGACAAACCAACGCCCTGCGCACGCAGCCAGGCAACAACACCGCCGGCGGCGTCCAAGCCAAACAGCGACCCGCCGGATAACACAATGGCATTCACACCTTCAACTGACATTTCAGGGCGCAACAGATCCGTATCACGCGTACCTGGGGCACCACCACGCGTGGAGCCGGAGGCAACGGTATCGCAATCAAACAGAACGGCTGTCACGCCCGATATGATCTGATCGTCATGTATATTGCCAACACGCACACCTAGGATATCAGTCACGAGATTATTGTTCGCCATAATCCCAGCCCCTATTTTGGAATAGCACGATTTTGTCTTGTGCAACGGCCGTGTCAACCGCTCACATGCTTCACCAGCAATGCATTTCAGCCCGAACCATTAAAGCTGCAGCATATGAAACACGCATGTGTGTATAGGAACTGGAGCCGCATACGCGAGCGCAGTTTTAACAGAGTGTCAAACACGGCGTAGACAGTCAAAATTCAAACGATTTGAGTATGCAGCCGGGTTCTAATTTTTCAGCACACGGCCTGCGACAGCGTCCAACTTGGCCATAAGAGCTGGATCACGTGCTTCCGGTGCAGTAATAACGGCAACCTCAAGAGCACGGTCGGAGCCTATCGGACAGGGTGGATGCTGACGTGGAAACGACTTGGCAAGGGCGAGAACCATACGCTGCGCCTTGGCCGTATTATCCCGCATAATTCTGATGACGCTTGCAACATCAACATCGTCATGCTCTTCGTGCCAGCAATCATAATCCGTCACCATAGCCACGGTTGCATAGCAAATCTCTGCTTCACGGGCGAGCTTAGCTTCAGGCATATTTGTCATACCAATGACAGAGCAGCCCCATGAGCGATAGAGATGACTTTCAGCACGGGAAGAAAATTGGGGGCCTTCCATAGCGAGGTAGGTGCCACCGCGCTGATAAGGAATAGCCTCTGCCTTAAGCGACTTTTCAACCTCATCAACGACTATCGGGCTGACAGGGTCGGCAACGGATACATGGGCGACAAGACCGCTTCCGAAGAAGCTTTTGTCGCGCGCAAATGTCCGGTCAATAAATTGATCGACAAGAACAAAGGTGCCAGGTGCCAACTCTTCACGCAACGACCCGCAAGCGGAAATGGAGATGAGATCAGTCACACCAGCGCGCTTTAAGCAGTCAATATTGGCACGATAATTAATATCTGTCGGCGCATGTCTGTGACCACGGCCATGGCGCGGCAGAAACCGCACGGGCAAGCCTCCAATGTCTGCGTACAGAATCCGATCCGACGGCTCCCCCCAGGGGCTTGAAACCGTTTCCCAACGCTGGTTTTCAAGGCTTGGCAGATCATAAAATCCACTCCCGCCTACGATTCCAAGTATAGTGTCGGTCATAATAGCTCGGCCTTTACGAAAATATAAGAAATCACTTGCAGCAAACGAAAAGAATGATTCCGAGCCGATAGAATGGCTGCTTGTGCAGGATACACCATTCCAACCTTCGTCCGCGCTATTTCTCCAAAGAGTGGCGCCCGCCAACAAGGTCGACCTCATTCAAGGCCAGCCACATCATGAAGCGTACCGGTTCTGCCCCCAGCAGAGTTATACTCATGCTGAGGACGCTACCGCTTTTTTTAATGCTTCACGTTTGCCCACACACGGCGTTTGGCAATATAGAGCAAAACAGCTGTGATGAGCAGGTAGATTAAGACCTGCCAGCCAATCTGCTTGCGCTGATTCAACGTCGGGTCTGCTGCCCATGACAGGAATGCAGCAACATCTTTTGAATACTGCTCGACCGTTGCCGGCACACTGGCATTCTGATACTCCACCTGGCCGTCACCACCGGCGAATGGATTTGCCATGGCGATCTGATGTCCTGGATAGTATTTATTGTAGCTCATACCTTCAGACATTTCCTTATCCGCAGGAGGCTCTACATACCCCTTCAGCAACGCAACGGTATAATCTGCACCACCTTCTTGATACCCGTTGGCAATATCCTTCAGCATTGCCAACGGATGCATATACCAAGGGCCGATGTAGGCTACGCCACGGGCCTTGGCGATAACCGACAGGTCAGGCGGCAGTGCACCGTTATGGATTGAGCGCGCTTCCTGTTCATTCGCATAAAGTGGCGGGAATTTATCTGCTAATACAGCCGGACGTTTATTGATCTCCCCGTCTTCATTGGGAATGTCATCAACTTCATACTCAGCCGCAAGCGCCTTGACATCTTCCTCCGGAAATTCAGGACCGCCTTTTTGCACAAGGTTTCGGAACGAAAGCCGGTTAATCCCATGACAGGAAGCACAGACCTCGCGGTAAACCTGAAAACCGCGTTGCAACTGCGCTTTATCATATTGCCCACCAACACCTGAGAATGACCAGACATTACGTGGGATTTTAATATCACCACCGGCAGCGAGCGCGCCGGTGGTGGTGAGAACCAAAGCTGCCATGGCAGCGATGATAGAGCGGATCTTTATCATTTGCCCTAGTCTTTCCTGTTTCATGGCAGGCTATCGTTTTTCCGGAGCGGCAGCCGCAGGTGCAGGTGCCCCGCTTGCGCCCGTAGCAACAGATGCCTCACTCTTATCTTCCTCACCCAGAACAGCCTCTGTAATTGAGTTTGGAAGCTTATTGGGCGTCTCAATCAAGCCGACAATCGGCATCACGAGAAGAAAATGCGCGAAATAGTAGAAAGTGAAAATACGTGCCCAGGTAACGTAGGCCCCCTCAGCAGGCATCGCACCCAGATATCCTAACGCCAGACACGTAATCGCGAATAGCCAGAAAAACCATTTATAAATCGGACGGTACTTTGTTGAGCGCACCCGCGAGGTATCCAACCATGGAATAAAGACCAGGATCGCAATTGCCGAGAACATAGCAATAACGCCACCAAGCTTCGACGGAATGGCACGTAAGATCGCATAGAACGGCAGGAAGTACCATTCCGGAACGATATGCGCTGGTGTGACCAACGGATCAGCCGGTATGTAGTTGTCTGCATGCCCCAGATAATCAGGAAGGAAGAATACAAACCAGGCAAATAAGATCACAAACACAACAAGCGCAAACAAATCTTTCATAACAGCGAACGGTGTCATTGGCACGCTGTCAGATTTAGATTTAATCTCAACGCCGGTTGGATTGTTCTGACCTGTAACGTGCAACGCCCAGACATGCAGCGCAACCAGGCCAAATATAACAAATGGCAGAAGGTAATGTAGACTGAAAAAGCGGTTGAGAGTCGTACCGGTCACAGAATAACCGCCCCACAACCAGGTCACAACGGCGGTACCAAGGCCGGGCACCACCTCATCCAGAGATGAAAACAGATTGGTGATAACCGTGACGCCCCAAAAGCTCATCTGTCCCCATGGTAGTGTATAACCAAGGAAGCCAGTCGCCATCATCACAAGGAAGATCAGAACACCAAGGATCCATAACACTTCGCGGGGGGCTTTGTAAGAACCGTAATAAAGACCACGGAAAATATGAAGATAAACGGCGACAAAGAACATTGATGCGCCAACGGCATGGATGGACTGGATCAGCCAACCGTAATTCACATCGCGTTTAATCCGCTGGACGGAATCAAACGCCATATCCGCATGCGGCACGTAATGCATCGCCAGAATAATGCCGGTTACAATTTGCGTAACCAGGCAGAACACCAGAATACCGCCGAACGTCCACATATAGTTCAGATTACGCGGTGTTGGAAAATCAACGAACTGACCATGCATCATACGCATGATCGGCAGGCGCTCATCCATCCATTTGGAGAATGGCCCGCTTGGTTTATAGGTATCTTCGTGTGCGTGCATGCTTTTCAACGCCTCCTTAAGGACGTGATCAGGCAATTAATTTAACCAATTTTAATCTTGGTATCGGACAAGAACTGGTAGGGCGGCACCTCCAGGTTACGCGGAGCAGGCCCTTTGCGAATGCGTCCTGATGTGTCGTAATGCGAACCATGGCAAGGGCAGAACCAGCCATTGTACTCACCTTTGGTGTCACCAAGGCCCTGACCTTTTGGGATGCACCCAAGGTGTGTGCAGATACCAACATTCACAAGCCAGTTCTCATGTCCTGTCTTCGTGCGCGCCTCATCCGTTGCAGGATCGGGAAGATTTTCCAGCGATACATTCTTCGCCTCTTCCACCTCGGCTGCTGTACGATTACGAATAAAAACCGGTTTGCCGCGCCACATGACGGTTATGGACTGACCTTCACCAATTGGCGCCAGATCAACTTCGATGGAAGCCAACGCAAGCGCTCCGGCATCCGGGTTCATCTGATCTATAAAAGGCCATAATGTCATGGCGCCGCCAACAGCAAGAAATGCTGGACCTGCCAGGGTCAGAAAATCGCGCCGTGTTACATCTTCATCAGCTTGATTAGCCAATAAACCCTCCATTCGATTAGAAACCCCAAAGCCAACTCTGAGAAGGCACCCTATAGTTTCTAATCCTTTAACCATCAATAAGGTCGATGGCAAAATTCAAATTACTTATACGCTATGTATATTACAGTATATTGCCGCTGCCGCGATCTAAAGCACGCGGAATGCCATGCGATATTGTGGCGCCCTTACCCGCATCTTGCAAAACATGGCCCACTGACAGATCTGCCCGCGATATGGGCATAGTTTATGATGTGCGAAATGAAAGACACGCCATGCGCATAGCTCTTTATCAGCCCGATATTCCCCAAAATACCGGCACCATTCTACGGCTTGCAGCCTGTATGGCTGTTGCTGTTGATGTCATCGGGCCGGCAGGATTTGATTTATCGGATCGTGCCTTAAGGCGTGCCGGCATGGATTATCTCCAGATCGCAAACCTGTTGCGCCATGAAAGTTGGAAGGGTTTTCAGGCCTGGCGCCATCACGAGGCAGACGGGCAACGCCTTGTCTTACTAACGACAGCTGCAGACCAACGCTACACGGATTTCGATTTCCAGCCATCGGACATACTTTTGTTTGGGCGAGAAAGCGCCGGGGTACCAGACGAGATACATCAGTCCGCTGACGCGCGCTTGATCATTCCGATGTACAAAGGCCTGAGGTCGCTAAA
>CAYUYL010000005.1:0-34384 GCA_964449195.1 uncultured Filomicrobium sp. | reverse complement strand
GGCCGCGCAAGCGGCTTTTAGGGGGGCTCTCTAAACAACTCAAGGCTGTTGCTGATACACACAAAAATAAGCGTATCACGCTGTGATTTCAGGACGAAGCGCGCATCGGTCAGAAGGGGCGGGTGACGCATCGCTGGTGGTGGCGCGGCAAACGTCCGCCCGGCAAACGCGATAACCGCTTTACCTTTGCCTATCTCTTTGCAGCCGTGCGTGCAGGCAGTGATGATGCTTATGCCTGGGTGATGCCACATGCCAACAAAGTGACAATGCAGCATTTTCTCGACCGTTTTTCCGCAGAACTCGCTCCGGATGAGCATGCTGTCATGACACTTGATCAGGCCGCCTGGCATGATGTGAGAGCACTCAAAGTGCCGGATAATGTCACGTTATTGCCACTACCGCCCTATTCCCCTGAACTCAATCCGATAGAGCGTATCATTCTGCATCTTAAGGCCCGCTATCTTTCGCACCGCCTCCTTGATGACTACGAGGCTATCGTCGATGCCACTTGTCAGGCTTGGCGCGATCTCGTTGCTGACACCGGCCGCATAACTTCACTGACCGCATATCCGTGGATTATGGAGTGTGTCAGTTAATATATGAACCGGTATAAGCCAAATTTAATCCCGCTCATCACCAATCACGAGACATCTTGATCGTGCTGTTGAGTGGGGTGGATTTCTGCTGAAATCGCAAACAATGATGTGCTGCTATGACAGTGCCTCATAGAAACTGTTTCTTTAGGGTGTTTCTGTTCCTTGACCATTCGTTTTCCTTGCCCGGTCACTCAATGGCATGATCTCACCTGATGATCCAGACGCATCTGCCGGAATTTCGAACGTTCTCCGGCCGCGAACATAAACTCCGTCATGCCCGGTGCTTGTCACCGGCAACCATCCATCGAAACAGGAAAACGCTTTTCTGGTGGCACCGGCTTAGGCCTTGCTGCAAGCACGATTCCTGCACCACCACGCTTGTTAAGCAATGGCTCCCTGTCTCTTTGATGTATGGCATAGTCTGGATGTGTGAACAGGAGCCCGTTGCATCCCCGGTCCTGAAAAAGACCATTTGCCGACTTGGGACCTGCTCGTCTCACATCGTTAGAGCCCGCATGACTTGATGCAGAACGTGGCGCAAATGTGGGAAACATCACAACGGATCAGCCACGGATAACAGGCTGCAGTGACGTCGCTAATAACCGCATCTGCTGCTCACCCGGGGGCATCTGCAATTGGGTTTCGAACCACTCGGTCACCAGCTTGCAAACCGTGCTTTCCGGAGCCGAGGACAGCGCGGATGGATTTGAAAACAACTTGACGTCGCTCTCAGTCCACCCCCGGCTGAATAGCAATTGTGTCAAGGCTTTAAAGTCATCGTCACTCGGCTCACCGTATTGCGTAGTCTGCGCATTATTGTTGCCTGCAGCGGCAATAATAGCCTCGGATTGCGTTCCCAGCATAGCAAGATGCAGCGGATCATTGTACATTGGAAGCACAGAAGGACTCAGCTCTCCCTGCGAGATAAAGCCATAGCAGGCTTTAACATTCTGGCTCACCAGATGCTTCAGATTCGTAATGAAAGCACGTGCCAGCTGCCGGAGATATTCTGGCGAGGCAGTCAGAATTTTATCGGCATTGCTGCGCCGCCAATCGACAAGTGCGCTCACAGCAAATTCAAGACGTTCCGCTTCAGGTCTGCCCTCTGACCTGAGTTTCTCGATTGCTTGCTCCTGCCGGCTGGCCCAGGCTGGATCGTAACCGCGCATATCAGTCCAGAATTTTGCCGCCATCAGGGTCAGTCTTGGAGAGGCCGCAGACGCGGCTTGCGAAGGCGTCGCCGCAGGGGCTTCAGATGTAAGTGCTTCGCGGACCGGGTCAGACGGAGCTTCAACAACGGCGGGCCCTTCCTGTTGAGCAGGATCAGCCGTGAGATCAGCTATAACCTTACCAACAAGCCCTTGGTTTGCGTAAACGAGCACACCGCCCACGCCGATGACAAACACAACTGCAAGCAAGACAGCGCGTCCGAGATAACTTCTGCCCCCCGCTTCCTCTTCATCATCATAATCAAATTCATCATCTTCCACGGCCTGCGCAGGCTTTGGCATACTATATTGTGCAGCAACATGCGGGTTCGGCGCACTGTAGGCCGCACCTGCATTTGCGGCTTGCTGAAAACCCGTAAACGGCCGGGCCGTTTGGGGGGCGGCAAAACCCTGCGCATTGAAAGCAGTCCCTTGTTGCGGCTGAGCAAATCTTGGATCGCCGTGTGACGGTGCTGAATTTGGTCCTGCAGCAGCCGCACCCGCATTCATTGGAGCCGTGTACGGAGAACTTGTCTGTGGCGCCGCCATACCATGCCTGCCGGCCATATTACCAAGCTGCTGTGCGGCTGGCGTACCGGTATGAAATGCGCGCGGCTCAGACTGAGGCTGCGGCTGCGGCTGCGGAGACTGTTGCTGCCCCTGCTCATGCCCTGAAGCCGCTGCCGGTTGGCGTTGCGCTGAAAATGAAGGACCGGAAGACTGTGTATTGTGTTTGGCCTGTTCTGATTGCGGTGCAGAGGCAGAGGCTTGTGCTGGTTCGCCGGCCCCCCCCTGAGGTTTTGACTGCTTCTGGGCGCGGTTGAAAAAGTCGTCATAACTTGACGGTTTTTCGGGCTCTGGCTCCCCGGCGGTCGTCTGCTCATCTTCCGGCTCGCTGAGCTTATCTTTATCCGGTCCTCCGGAGGTCTCTGGTTCCGGCTTTAGCTCCGGCTCAGTTCCCGCCACAACATCATCCGGCTGTTCAGCCTTCTGTTCCGGAGCTGTTTCCGGATGTTGTTCATCGGCAGCTTCCACCGCAGCCGCAACCGGTTGCTCAAATACATCTGCAACCGGATGTTCATCAGGAAAAACCTCGCGCGCTGTGCGCCATTCCGCAAACCCTGCACGCCAGACGAGATCATTCGCTTTGAGATGGCCCAGCTCTCTAAATTTTTTTAATTCAGCATCGGATAGTGGGCCGTGCTGCTGACCATCGCGCGCCAAATACCACTCAATTTTTTCGTTTGCGTCGGACATCTCTCACTCTTGAATATTGACGGCATCGTCAGGTCTGTGGCGAATTTCAAACTGCAAACGCCCTCGGACGCGATTACAACAGCATCAGAACCAAGAGCAGCATTCAATAACAAATGAACCCTAGCCAAAGCAATATAGCGAAAGCTTGACCTTAGGATATTCATTCACAGTGTGGCGCAATTTTTATGCATTTTGCACACGGGTGACACAAAATTTGAAAATCAGCTTTTTATTTTCCCGTCTGGTTTGGCGGCGATTCGCCACATTAACCAGTCTATTCTAGTCTTCAAGGCTCAGTTGATGACCTTGTCAGGGCTGGCTATAAGAATAACGAATACTGTAGTATAACCATTCACGCGGATAAAATACCTATGGCCATAGAACGCACTTTTTCTATCATCAAACCGGACGCAACAGCACGCAATCTTACGGGCAAGATCAATGCCATCATTGAGGATGCTGGTTTGCGCATTGTTGCCCAAAAACGTGTTTTGTGGACGCGCGCCCAAGCTGAAAAATTCTATGAAGAACACAAAGAGCGCCCATTCTATGGCGAGCTTGTTGACTTCATGACCTCAGGCCCAATCGTCTGCCAAGTTTTGCAAGGCGACGGTGCCATCTTGAAATACCGCGAGGTTATGGGCGCAACAAATCCTGCTGAAGCTGACGCGGGTACGATCCGTAAAGAATTCGCTCAATCTATCGGTGAGAATTCCGTACATGGCTCTGATGCCCCTGAGAGCGCTGCACGCGAGATTGCATTGAATTTCGACAATTCCGAAATCGTGGGCTAATATTCTGGAGCAAACGCTTGATTTCCGGGCGAAGGTCGTCAAGCGTTTATAAACCCAGTACATTGTCAAAAATTCATCTCGTTTTTAGGCAGAAATACGTTAGGTACGAAGTGTTGGAGACGGAACACCAGAAGGTGAGAGAAAGACTGTAATGTCACGCCGCCTTATTAGTTCCGGATCAAAATTCGAAAGTGAAATCGGATATTCACGCGCCGTTGTCGATGGCGAGTGGATCTTTGTATCCGGAACGACCGGCTTTGATTATGCAACAATGACAATATCCGGTGATGTTACCGAACAATGCGCGCAAGCACTGCGTAACATTGAAGCCGCCCTCGGCGAGGCAGACGCAGGATTAGCCGATATTGTCAGAATTCTCTATATTCTGCCCAATCGCGGCGACTGGCCTGCATGCTGGCCGGTACTCAAAGACATTTTTCATGATATTAAGCCGGCAGCGACAATGATTGTTGCTGATCTGCAAGAACAAGCGATGAAAATCGAGATTGAGGTCACGGCACGCAAGAAACCGGCCGTCACTTGACGGACACGCACCAGGCCGGGATTTAAGAACGTGCCATCGTTCCCCGGCCATATAGAAGAGCCGCACGAACAAGTAAGAATAGCAACAGCCCGTTCATCAGGTGCCACACAAAGTGTGTACCTACCATGGCCGTTGCATCACACCAATCGCGGTCAAGCGTGCGCGCCGTAAGCGACACGGCAAAAATTATTCCCGCTGCAAAAATACTCCAACCGGCAGCATGTTTCTTCACAATCAACCAACCGCCGATCATCAACAGCGCAGCAAGTGCTGGAAAATAGGCCAGTGAACCGTTTAAGCATGGTCCTTCGCCACAACGTGCCACGCTGCTTTGCCATAGTGAAATGTAAAACAGAACAACAATGCCAGATATGGCAACCCAGCCCATGCCAACATAACGGCGCAACGCATACGCCAGATAGGACACCATAAAGATACCGATCGGGATAACATCCGCCAAGGACGCCCATCCTTCGGCGAAGGTGTGAAATAGAAAGCTGCCGGCGCCAATCGCATATACCAGTACGATTAAACTCGCCTCAAACAGACCGCGCTTACCCGCAGGTGCTTCAAACCACTGCTTTGTTGTCCACAAGGCTGCAAAAATAAAAGCTAAATTGGTGACCGCATTAAAAGGTTCTGCCCAAAAGGACGGATCCTGACCACGTTCGCAATAAGCAAAAATCTTTTCCAGCATTGGCTGTTACATATCCCGTTATGATTTGGCTCGCCTTGAGAACGCTTGCGAAAGCAGCACAGATCACTCTTTTTTCACAGCCGCAGTTGAAACCCTAAGGCCCAGTTCGCGCAATTGCGACGGGGCAACCTCACTTGGCGCCGCCATGAGGAGATCATTGGCCTGCTGGTTCATCGGGAATAGTGAAACTTCACGCAGATTCTTTGCACCAACCAGCAGCATCACAATACGGTCGATCCCGGCAGCCATCCCGCCATGTGGAGGAGCGCCAAACTGGAAGGCGCGGTACATGCCGCCAAAACGGTCGATCAACACATCTTCGTCGTAACCGGCGATACCAAATGCTTTCACCATCACTTCGGGCAGATGGTTTCGGATCGCACCAGAGGCAATCTCAAAACCGTTACAGACAAAATCATATTGATAAGCTTTCAGAGCAATGAGGTCCTCGTCTGTTTTGGCGTTTTCAAGTGCTTTAAGGCCGCCTTGCGGCATCGAAAACGGGTTGTGCGAGAAATCGATTTTTTTATCGTCCTCGTTCCACTCATACATCGGGAAATCGACGATCCAGGCAAGTTCAAAGCGGTCCTTATCAACCAGATCAAGTTCCTCACCAACTCTGGTGCGCGCTTCACCAGCAAATTTCACAAAATTTTCCGGCTTTCCGGCTGCAAAAAAGACGGCGTCGCCATTGTTGAGGCCAAGCTGTGTGCGTAGGGCGTCAGTGCGTTCAGGGCCGATATTTTTTGCAATTGGCCCTGCGCCTTCACCATCGCGCCAGAAGATATAGCCAAGGCCCGGCTGGCCTTCACCCTGAGCCCAGTTATTCATACGATCGCAAAAGGCCCGGCTGCCGCCGCGAGGCGCCGGAATTGCCCAGACGCGCACTTTATCGTCCTTTTCGATCATACCGGCAAAAACCTTGAAGCCGGACCCGCGAAAATGTTCCGTTACATCCTGCATTTCGATCGGGTTGCGCAAATCCGGCTTATCAGAACCATACTTGGCCATCGCGATATCGTAGGGGATCCGCGGAATGTCTTCGGTAACAGGCCTGCCGCCTGCAAACGCCTTGAAGGTATCCCGCAGTATGGGTTCCATCGTGGTAAAGACATCTTCCTGCTCGATAAAGCTCATTTCCACGTCAAGCTGATAAAATTCACCTGGCAGGCGGTCGGCACGCGGGGCCTCATCGCGGAAACACGGCGCGATCTGAAAATAGCGATCAAACCCCGACATCATAATAAGTTGTTTATACTGTTGGGGTGCCTGCGGCAGAGCGTAGAATTTACCCTGATGGATACGGCTCGGCACCAGAAAATCGCGCGCGCCTTCCGGCGAAGACGCGGTTAATATCGGCGTTGTAAACTCAAAGAAACCAGTTTCATTCATGCGTTCCCGGATAAACTTTACAATCTCGATACGACGCATGATGTTGACATGGAGTGTATCACGCCGCAGATCGAGAAAACGATACTGCAGGCGCAAATCTTCAGGATAATCAGGCTCGCCAAATACCGGCACGGGCAACTCTTTTGCTGCAGATAAGAGCTCGATTTCGGTGGCAAAGACTTCCACTTCGCCGGTTGGCAGGTCCGGGTTTACAGTTCCCTCCGGACGTTCACGCACACGGCCATCGACACGGATCACCCATTCTGAGCGCACGGCTTCTGCTGTTGAAAAAGCGGCACTGTCCGGATCTGCAACCACCTGGGTAATGCCGTAATGGTCGCGCAAGTCAATAAACAGCACGCCTCCGTGATCGCGCACACGATGCACCCAGCCAGAAACACGTATGGTTTCGCCAATGTCATTCGCACGCAGTGCGCCGCACGTATGGGATCGATATCGATGCATGGTCGTTAGGCTCTATCTAAATTTCAATTGATGGCGGAGCAGGACGCGTTGTCAGTGGCCCGGCACGTGTGTGCTAACTCACGGCACGCCTCAGAACATCTGTGGCAGAGTAGCCCATTTGTCAAATCCAAAGGCGTTTGAAAGCCTCCCGAAAAAAAACTGAGCCACTGTTAAACGTTTTTCTGGTAAAGCGCACGCTAATGAAAACATGTCAAGGCGGTAGCAAGACCGCAAGGCGATACAATTAAAAATGTGGCTATGTTTGCCTTAAAGTTGAATAATCCGACTAATGTTAGCGACAACGACACAATCATGAGTTATAGCCCATTATATGAAATTGATTACTGATTCTACACGGTTAGCGGCTGCGTGTTCAGCCCTTGCCCAGTATGACTATGTCACGGTTGATACAGAATTTCTGCGAGAACAAACGTTCTGGCCGCAACTCTGCCTGATACAGATGGCCGGTCCCGAGCACGAGTTTCTCATCGACCCGCTTGCAGATGGTATAGATCTTAAACCTTTTTATGACCTGATGGCGGAGCCGGCCGTGGTTAAAGTGTTTCACGCCGGTCGTCAGGACATTGAAATCGTATTTACAAAGGGCGGTCTTATCCCAGCCCCCTTATTCGATACACAGATTGCTGCCATGGTTTGCGGCTTTGGCGAATCCATTGGTTATGTCAATCTGGTGAAAAAAATAACCGGCATTGATCTGGACAAAGGTGCACGGTTTACGGACTGGAGCCGCCGCCCATTGAGCGATAAGCAGCTGTCTTACGCACAGGCCGACGTGACCCATCTGCGCGATATTTATACCTTTCTCATCAAAGAACTCGAAGTATCCGGGCGCTCACACTGGTTATCTGAAGAAATGGCAACTCTTTCCTCGCCCAACACTTATCAGACTGAGCCCGGGGACGCCTGGAAACGGCTTAAAATGCGCGTGAAGAATAGGCAGTCTCTGGCGATTTTGATGGAACTTGCAGCCTGGCGTGAGACGCTTGCACAGGCTCAAGATGTCCCGCGAAGCAGAATTTTGCGAGATGAGGCACTGTATGATATCGCCAACCAGGCTCCGACAACAGTTGAGAAACTTGGTGTACTGCGCAGTCTGAGCCAGGGATTTGCACGCTCCAGCAGAGCCAAAGAAATTGTAGAGGTAGTCAGACGAGGTCAGGAGCGGCCGCTTGAGGATGTTCCCTCATTGCCGAATGGACGCCAGCTTTCAGCTGAAGCTGCTGCTTTTATTGATCTTCTTAAGGTTTTGTTGCGCGCCAACGCTGCGCGTCACCGCGTTGCTCCCAAACTTATTGCCGACAATAGTGATTTAGAAGCCATCGCGACCGATGATGCACCAGATACCCCTGCGCTCAAAGGATGGCGGCGGGAACTGTTTGGAGAGGACGCGTTAAAACTTAAACAAGGCGCTACCGCTTTAACAGTGGAAAACGGACGTGTTGTTGCCGTGACGCGATAGGATGTACAGGCTCTTATCGTACGAAGATGTGCTGCCAATCGGTACAGATGAGGCCATAAAGATGTCTTCTCCTCGATCATAAAACTGGTGTCTTAATGTTATGGTCCTGCCGCGTCACAAAATAACACGAGATAACCTCACAACCAGCAGGTTTCAAGACCCTTTTTCACGCGGATTATAACTGTTCGACTGCGCCCACTCGGACATAAAATAAGACAGGCTTTCGTCAATTCTGTCAGGCACGGCAATCAGCACAGTGATAATCTGGTCACCAACGGTTCCGGTTGCCGTATTACGAATGCCCTTGCCTCGCAAACGGAATTTGCGTCCAGAGCTTGTGCCTTTTGGAATGACAAGGTTCACCGGGCCGGATATTGTCGGTACCTGGATTTTTGCTCCCAATATTGCTTCATCAATGCCGATCGGTAATTGGAGCAGTATATTGCTGCCGTCGCGTGTATAATCAGGATGCGGTCTGACTTTGATTTCCACATGCGCATCGCCTGCCGCACCACTACCAATGCCCGGCTTGCCCTTGCCTTTCAGGCGCAGAACGCGGCCATTATCAACGCCTTCAGGCACAGTCAAATCAAGCGCCGTACCGTCTGGCAGGTTCACACGCTTGCGCGCCCCTAAAGCGGCTTCAAGAAAATCAACTTCAAGCGTATAGCGCACATCCTGGCCACGCATATTAACGCCATTGTAAAAGCGCCCGCCGTGCGGCCCTCTTGCGCCCCCGAAAATATCAGAGAAAAAATCGTTGAACCCAGTATCTTCTTCAGGCCCAGCTGGTCTGCGCCTGCCAAAACCGCCGCTTTTTGCACCGGTAAAAGCGTGGAAAGGTTCGCCAGAAGCATCAATTTCGCCCTGGTCGAATTTACGCCGTTTTTCACGATCGCCTATAATATCATAGGCTTGCGAAACTTGTTTGAAACGTTCTGCAGCCTGACTATCGCCGGGGTTGACGTCAGGGTGTAATTCTTTAGCAAGGCGGCGAAACGCACTGCGTATGTCACCATCGGATGCATCACGCTTTACGCCAAGCACAGAGTACGGATCTTCAGCCATTTGCTCGTTACATCAGTTCTTATTGTTAAAGACAGTGGCAAACATAAAAACATATTGAGTTACATTGAACTCCAAGTCTACCTGTTCAAAAGAATAGAGCCACCGCATCCTATGCAGCTTATATGGATAATAGGTATCATATTTGTTATTCATTCGATCGCACCAACGCGCTACTCAACAATAATTTTTGAATGTTCCACTTCTAACTTTCTGGCCATATTTAAGAATTGCTTTTCTAGTTGCTCGCCTTGAAAATCAGCATGTATGCGTGGAAGGTGCAAAATAAGTGTGTCACCGCCAGAGCATGTCACAGATACATCTCGAAGAAGGCCTGGTAGGCCTGCAGATAGTAAATGGGCCGTGCGGACTGTCGCTGCAACCCTGCGGGCGCGCGCGCGCTCTTTCTTGGAAATCTGCCCGCGCAAAAGCCCAGAAGGATCGCTTTTGCGGCCTGTGTCTTTGTTGGTGTGGCAATAATAGACTGCTGTGGCCAGAAACAAGCGTTCCATATGATCAATGCCGGCCGCGGGCGCATGTGCGATACTATAAAATGCAAGCTCTTCGCGGTGATCTCGAGGGGCACGCCACTCAGTATCGGAAAGCATACATGCGGCATGCCGCAAGCGCCGCCCGGCTTTGGTCTCCGAAATGCCGGCAGCATTAAAAACCTGGTCCGTCCAATCGCAAAGCTCAAAAATATATTCGTACGAACGTGATCTAAGACGGGCAAAATCCTTACAGAATGCAAGCAGCGGATCACTCTGCTTTTGCTGTTCCGTTAGAAAACTGAAAAGCAGACCCTCTCGTATGCCGTAAGCTGAAAAGCGTATGTTGCCGGGTCTCATTTCGGTGACCAGTTCACGCATGAGCAACGCGCCAAAGGAAAGAGTTTCACGCCGGGCCCGAGAGACATCGACTGCATCGATCAGCTCCGTCACATGCTTATCTTTTTCAAGTACAAGATTGCAAAATGCAATCATAGCAGACGTCTCAACGCGATATCCTTGCACAATTCGAAGCGGTGCTCGTGCGTAATCCATGTGAAGTCGAGCAAGTGCCCGCCACGTCCCGCCGATTGCATAAAATGAACTCTGGCTTCGATCACTCAGCCAATCAACAGTGGACAGATCTTCGCGAATAACATGAGCTGCCTTTTTCAAGCGGCCTTTTGAGCGATCAATCAGTTTGAGACCGCCAAGCTTTAATGTTACTGTCTTGTTGGACAAATCGCCGATATGTACCAGTTCGAGGCTTCCGCCGCCCATGTCACCGCATATGCCGTAGGGATTGGCAAACCCCATATGAATTGCGTTTAAAGCAAGTTCAGATTCGCGTTTCCCCGTCAGAAGTTGAACATCAACGCCAATGGCGTCCTGTGCACGCGCGATGAACTGTGGACCATCGCGCGCATCGCGCACAGCTGCGGTTGCAAGAACATGAATATTCCTGACTTGAAATCTCCGGCATAAAGCCCGAAAACGATTGAGGGCGTATATAGCCCGGTCAACAGCAGCTGGCGGCAGGCTGCCGTCATATGTTACACTGCGTCCAAGGCCACAATTAATCTTTTCATTGAAAAGCGGAAATGATGTGCGCCCATTACCTTCGTAAACCACAAGACGCACCGTATTTGAGCCGATATCAACAATTGCAATCGTCTCAAACTGAACAGAATAGCGCCGATCGTCAGAAGAATATTGCATAAGTATATGGGCCACCTGCAAGGCGTTCAGTCTTACTTTCGTGTGCTGATTATTCACGTCTGATGGATGCAAGCCATCTGTGCGCGTATTCTGTAAAACTCACAAAAGCTTATATGAGCGCAGAGCAAATTTTCAATGCAACTTTGAAAACATTATGGATATGTCGCATTGGATTATGGCACCTATGCGTCACAACATGAACCTCGTTGTAAGCCGGAAGCTCAAATCTGCGCATATAGATTGTTTTGGTACAGCCACGCGTGTTGACGCTGGGCAGTCGCAGCTCTCCATCAAGTGTATGCAAACAAATGATAAGGCAACTGCTCTGCCCGGCGCTGTTGTGCCGACATTCGGCGCACGGGAAGCCGCGTTATAATCGGAATTCCGCGCGCCTGGATTTATAAAACACCAACATGAACGTGTAACACGTCCACCCCCTTATATGCGAGCCGCTTTTACACGAACGCCTGGAGACGTACGCTCCAATACAACTTCGGGCCGAAAGCGATAAAGCTTGGCCGGCCGACCACCTGTTTTCGCCCGGACTTCTCCAGTTGGTTGCACAAGTCCCGCAGTTTCAACAAGGCGGCGGAAATTCTGTTTATGCAGGTGCGGACCGAGAATGGCCTCAACAACCTTCTGTAATTCAAATAATGTGAAATTCTGGTCCATCAATTCGAATATCACAGGGCGATATTTGATCTTAGCGCGCAAACGCGCCATTGAGGTTGCCAGGATACGGCGGTGGTCAAAGCGCATCGGCAGGCCGAGATCTGGTGGATCCTGCCAATGCGATGCTGCAGAGCACCCGTCGCGCCGTGCTTCATCAACCAGTCCGGCTTCATAAAGAATTTCGTATCGCTCAAGAACTTTCTCTTCGTCCCAGGAACCACCGTCAAATCCGAAGGCAATGCGCAGGCGCTGGATACGATTTGCAGACCGGCTTTTCGTCAAACTTGATTGCGGGAAGTTAGCCCATTGCATCAAGAGCGGTTCCAGAGTGTCCGCAAGGAGTGCGGGCTTGCCGTGGCGCCAGTCTTCCCATGGAAAATAATCATACCAACTATTCCATTGCGCTGCGCCGAAAGGATCATCAGAGCTGGACGGGATAAGGGCGAGATACCCTATTGATACGATATGAGAATTTATATTGCTCAGCTGGGCATGACGTCCGCGGTCACCAAAAGTGTATAGCTGTTCAACATATCCAAGGCTCAAACCGGTCTGCTCTTGAACCCAATCTCGCAATCCGATCTCAAGTGTACGATGGTTGGTTGGTGAAAACGGCCCGTATGGCAAGGCGTCGGCCGAAGAACGGCCATGACTATCGCCGCGAACGACCAAGACCTCAGGCTCATTCTTATGAACTGAGATCATAGCCGCACTGAGCCCAATCTCTAACATCTGTGGTTCGACACGCACAATTGGATCTGGACGCTCACGGTCCTTCGAAACATTTTCAATTTCAGTGGATGTACATAACTCGCTCATCGCGCCCCCCCCCAATGCGATGTTAACTCTCAAAAAGAAGTCTTCTGTATAACATACATAAGAACAGCTCTTGTCACAAATTAGGCGAAATTAGAATTCTGCTCACAAATTAGGCGAGATTAGAGTTCTGAAACACAAATAGCGGTATCATTATACAGCGTTTCAGATGACTTGCAGAGACGAACACGCGCGTTACATAAACCGGCATATGAACATCGTACGTCGCAGTTTGGAGTCCCCTATAGGGGATCCGTAAACCCCACGCCTTTAGGCGGCATGGGATCAAGAGGAGAGCTTTTTCGTTATTGATCTTTTGTTTCTCCTAATTTTGCGGCACGGAGGCGTCAAAAGACCAAGTTTGTTTCGGGCACCCAGTCCGCCGAATGGCGGACCAATCCGGCTTTTAGCCGTAACAGGAAGCCACCGGCTTTTAGCCGGTGGTCGTTCACAATTTTGGAATAAAATCCCACCTGATGACCTTTATAGATCCGCTGGAGCTCAAGACTTTCTCTAGCCTTATCAAAGTCTTGGTCATTACGGCATTGTTGCCGGATCCTTTGCTCAACAAGTGTGATATCGGGGAAACATGCACTTAGCAAGACTTAAACCGATGCCGTCAGGCAAGCGTTTTCTCGTGTTAATGCATGCTGGTGACAAGCACCGGCATTTGCGGCAAAAGTGAAGCGAGTTGAGACAATTCATCTATGGACGGGCATAATTCTAACGATCTCAAAAATCATCCTTCGCTGATCATGAGACTTATATTATTATGACCCAAGATGTGCGGCATGCGGCCTGCCTCATCGCGCTCTTGAGTCATATCAGATTGCCATTTTAAGGTTTCATTTAGGGAGCCGGTGCCGCAGACGTGACGTCAGTCAATAACAGGGAAGAATTTTAATATGATCTCAAGCACGCCCGCCATTCCTGAGGCTCGCCAACGACTGCTTGAGATTGTGAAACGCCGCTCGTTCCAGCACGGCAGCGTCATGAAGCTTGCCTCCGGGCGTAGCTCCACGTTTTATTTTAATATGAAGCCGACAATGCTTGATCCTGAAGGCAGCTATCTGATTGGCATGCTGGTTTTGGATTTGATCAAGGCAGATCGGGTTGAACTTATCGGCGGATTGGAAATGGGTGCTGTTCCGCTTGCAACGGCCGTATCAACGGTGTCTCACGTTCAAGGTGCCCCTGTGCCCGCTTTTTTTGTACGCAAACAAGTCAAACAACACGGCACCCAGGTGCAGTTGGAGGGCTTTATGGAAGGCGAGGGGATGTCTGGAAAACGCGTGGCCGTGGTCGAAGACGTCACGACAACCGGCGGATCTGCCCTCAAAGCTGTCGCCGCTGTGCGCGAGGCAAAAGGGCAGATCGCATCAGTTGTCACAATCATCGATCGCCAGGAAGGAGCCGCCGAGGCTTTTGCAGAGGCTGGCGTCCCCTTTAAGGCCGTTTTATCTCTGGAAGATTTCCAATAGCGTTTTTGCACTAAGCTACATGGCGCCGCCGGGTCCCCACGGCTCTGCAGTGCGCTTTTGTGAACGCCTCAAAGCATGGCTGGCAAAACGGTGAGAAGCATGGTGATCCTGCCAGCTTTATGAACCCTTAATCCAGGCTTTGTTTTGCTCGCTCATAGCCGTTTTTCTTCAAAATGAAACGAATATCGCTGGTCATCGCTACCAAAGATCAAAGCATAAATTCAAAAAAGTGATAAACTTTAAAAAATTGCTCTTATACCCCTGTTAACCGTATAGATATTTGTCTAATGTGCTGTTATCTTTCGTGCGATTAATTTTTTGTAGTAATGAGTTAGGAGCGAAGCTTGTGACGGCACTTGAGTTTCTGAATCCCATAATAAATGATCAGGTGCAGCTTTTAGTTCCTGATATCTTGATGCCGCTGGCATTGGCTTTTGTTGGTTTTCAGGCGACCTTGGGCGGAGCTCTCGCGTTAAAGCATTCCATACAAAATACTGCAGATCCGTGCGGCTCGTCCGTCAAACGGAAGCAATCTGAGTGTTCTTACCAATCACACGAGATGCAGTTTGAGCAGGTTGCCTCTATCGTGGAAAAATCACAGGCTCATGCGCTTACTGCAATACAGTTGCATGAGGCAGCGAGTGAAAAGCTTAATGCTGCAGATTATGCTCTATATCGCTTGCACACCGATCTTAAAGCAGTCCTGCCGCACTTTGCTCAACGTGAGGACGCTACAGAGGTCTGTGCACGTCAGCCGGAACAGCAGACAATAGAGGCGGCAACTGTAAAAACGGCCAAGGCTGCTTGAAATTTGAGTCCCTTGATGCTGGCTATCAGCTTTTACAATAAAGACGAATTTGACATTTTTGCTTTTGCGGGCTTACTTACAGGTATTACTTTTTGTCATCGCCGTCCGTTTGAGATGGTGTCCGTTGTGCATCTTCATCAACACGTTCATATTCACCATCTATGACTTGCCCGCTGTGACGGTATTTGGGCCGTGAGTCGGCACGGTGCCAATCTGTGTTTTTCGTATCCGATTGAGATGGGCCTGCCCTGTGGACATAAACGGTTGCAGCCGTTAAAAACTTACGAAGTACCCAGCGCGCAATTTTCTGTCGCAGCATCGGAACAAATAATAAAAAGCCGATTGCGTCAGTTATAATTCCTGGTGTGAGCAAAAATGCACCGGCAATCATAAGAAACAAACCTTCAACCAGAGGTTCGACCGGCGGAACGCCTTGCGCCATGGATTGATTGATGCGTGCAAGAGTTGTGAGTCCCTGCCGTTGCAGCACTGAGGTGCCGACAATAGCCGTAGCAATGACCAGCAGAATTGTCCCCCAAGTGCCAATGTACCGGCTGACTTCTATAAGAACGGCAAGCTCAATTAACGATGTGGCGGTGAAGATGATCAGCAGTACAGCAAAACGCATCGTGCTCTCCAATTGAACTCCGGACACTCCGGAAATGCTACCATATAAGGCTTTAGCGCCTGTTGACGTCCACCGCGCGGCGCTGGCGGAGGCAATTTTTTCGCCCTGGCCAAGGCGCATTCGCGGGAGCTAAGAGCGGTACTGCATCAAACGAGCCCAACTTCTCGGCAAGAAAAATTCGCTCCGTCCCATCGGTGTGAGTGCTCGAAACATCGGCACGCAATATGGGATTTGGCGAAATCGGCCCATTTCGGCATCGCTCGTCCTTGAATATGCGCTGCATGTCCGCGTCCTTACTTCTGGAAATACGCTAAATTTCGCCAAACCGGTTCTCGTGCGCCGAACATCAGCAGGCCCTAAGACAAGATGATGCGCGTGCAAAAGGGTTGGATTGAATTTGATGATGTCTTACTGTCAAAATCTACTTATCCCTTTTTAAAAGGGGAGACGAAAGTGTTTGCGGACTGGATTATAAGCACGCTTAGCCCTACATAGGGTACGTCATAAACCCGTTGTGGCAAAGAAAGCCGATTAGCATGCAAGACAATATTAATATTATCACTCTTCTGGCAATTGTGGTCGCAGTTTTTGTGATTTTGAGACTGCGCAGCGTGCTCGGACGGCGCACAGATGAGGATGAAGCGCGTATTGCACGCCGGATGCGTGCGCGGGAGGAGCATGCTGCTGCTGCTTCAGAAAAAGTTGTCACGCTACCGCAGCGGGATGCTGACAACCAGGCTCCGCTCCGGCCTCAAGAACAACCGGAAGAAGACCTGCGCAACAAGGTAGAGGCTCTTGGTATTAAAGATGGCACAATTAAAGATGGAATTATTTCTATCGCAAAACGTGATCCTGACTTCGATGTCGAACATTTTATGACTGGTGCCAAACAAGCCTATGAAATGATTGTGACAGCGTTTGCTGAAGGCAACCGCAATCTTTTAAGCGATTTACTGAGTGAAGATGTGTTTGAAGGCTTTGAATCGGCCATTTCCGACCGGGAAGATCGTGACGAAAAAATCGATCAGAGTTTTGTTGGCATTAGCAAGGCAGATATTGTTGACGCTGAACTGAGTGGTAACGAGGCTAACGTAACCGTGAAATTTGTAAGTCAGCTGATATCCGCCACCCGTGGCTCATCAGGAGAAGTGATCAGCGGTGACCCGCAAAGTGTTATGGACGTTACCGATATTTGGACGTTCTCTCGTGATGTGACATCCCAAGATCCGAACTGGCGCTTGATCGCGACGCAGTCACCGCACTAGCACACCTGATACATCCAATGGAACGGAGCGAAACTCGTGACTGAAATTCGTTATCGTCCGTTGAGTTTTGCGGATCTTCAAGGCTGGGACACAGATGATGTTGGAGGCGCACTTGAGCCTTTTTCGGCTTGTTCAAGTGCACTCCGGAATTTGCTAAACGGGCCATACGCCAATCCCCCTTTTTTAAAAGATTTAGCGTCTCTCAGCTATAAAGCTGCCGAACTCATCCAAAAAAGTGTCACGCGAAAAAACGCCAGATCATTTTTTGAAGATAACTTTACGCCGCATGCGGTTGAGCACGATGGTGATGCGGGGCTACTGACAGGATATTTCGAGCCTGTCTTGCAAGCATCGCGTATTGCAACAGATCACTTCACAGTACCGATATACCGTCGCCCGGAAGATCTCTTAAACGTCGTTTGCGACGAAAAGCGTGGCACGGTTGGTGACTGTTTCACGCATATGCAAAAGACCGGGCAAGGGCTTGAGCCATTTGCTGATCGCGCTGCCATTGAGCAAGGCGCGTTAACTGGACGCGGCTTGGAGTTATGTTATCTCGAAGACGCTGTCGATGCCTTTTTCCTGCATGTGCAAGGCTCAGGCCTTTTGATACTGGCTGACGGCTCCCAGATTCGCATTGGTTATAATGACAAAAACGGGCACCCTTACACATCAATCGGGCGATATGTAATTGATAACGGTTTTATGCAAAAAGGCGATGTAACACTTGCCGCACTTAAAAGCTGGCTTAAAGCAGATCCTGATCGCGGCCGGCATGTCATGTGGCAGAATAAATCTTTCATATTTTTTAAAGAACGGCCTGCAACACGTGGAGCTGCGCCATATGGAGTGGCTGATATTCCGCTCACGGCTGGCCGAAGTCTTGCGCTGGATAGCGGCTTTTACAGCATTGGGTTGCCAATTTTTGTGTCGGCTCCTACGCTTGATCCTTCTCCTATGTATCAGGGACCGCTACAACGTCTGCTTGTGGCCCAGGACGCCGGTTCTGCAATCAAAGGACCTGAGCGCGGTGACTTCTTTTATGGAACAGGTGATCTCGCAGGCGCGCTGGCTGGGTGCACGAAACACGACTGCAATTTTTTCGTCCTTCTGCCCAAGCAACACGTTATATGATGGGAAAAGACAAGAAGCCATACGAACGACGGGGAAAGCGCAGTTTAACGCAGGAAGAGCAGGAACTTTGGAAGCAGATATCTCAGCAAATCAAACCGCTTAAAGCAGATGATCGCTCTGTCGATAGTCCATCATCAGATGCGTTTTCCAAAGCCGAGATGCTGAAACCCCAGCCTGATCGCGCCGAGCGCATGCAAAAGAAGACTGCCATAAAACGGCCTTCTAACAAAACGGTAGACGCCCCCCCATCTGCCAAGCCACCAGCCCCCAAAGCTCAGATTTCTGAGTTTGATGAAAAGCTGGCTCACAAAGTTGGCAAAGGCCGGATAAAAATAGATGCACGATTAGATCTGCATGGCATGAGACAAAATGAAGCCAAGTCTGAACTGCGGCAATTCATATTTTCAAGTTTTTCAAAGGGGCACAAAGTGGTGCTGGTCATTACCGGGAAAGGAACATCTGTTCGAACGGATGCACCGTGGAGTGGCGAGGCCGTGACTGATCGCGGTGTTCTTAAACGCATGGTGCCATATTGGCTCAGCGAACGAGATATGGCAGCAGCTGTTGTAAGCTACACTACAGCGCGCCTTCAACATGGCGGTGAAGGCGCGCTTTATGTCCACATTCGCGGTCGCAAGCAACGTCACAAAAACGTTTAATGTGCGTGCTTGGCGCACAATGATGACGCCAGACACATGTCTGATTGCTACCGGCAGCCTCTACGCAATGAATTCACGGCCGCGGTCACACCAAGCAAAGAATATGTTTCTTCAATCGCAGTGCCATCGCTGACTGTTGCGCGCACCACCATAAAAGATCCTTTTTTCATCGCTTCGATCAATTTAATCTCATCATTAGGCTGTTCGACAAAAGCCTTATTACCTTTTGTAAAGAGCCTGTAGCGAGAGCCGCCAATTTGCACTGTCACGCCACTGCCACTTTCCAAGTCCTTGCCAATATTAACGCTGACTTCAGCTTTAATACCATTGTCCGGCCAGGCTGATATGTAGAAATAACTTGGTTCTTTCGCATACCCGGATGGTTTTTTTTCGCGCGGTTGGGCGGAAATAAAACAAATTTTTGCAGGTTGTCCGGTATGAGAATAGAGGACCCAGTCCTTAAACTTCTCCACGACTTGTGTCGCTTGCGCATGCGCGGCTGACGCAGACATGACAACTGCAAGGGCAGCTGCAAATACGATTGACGTCTTCGGCATAGTCTCCTCGCTGTTCAAAACGTTCTACTTCGCACCGTTTTCTCACTGCGCAGCATATAGTCAGGTATCAGGGTGAATGTCACCCCGTCGAGCGGATAAAACGTTGTCCGTGGCGGTGTCTCCTCAGTTCGTGAGTTGGTCCCCCCTCACGAACCGGACGATCAGCAAACCGGGACATACATTTAACCCGGTCATACATGACGATTGCACCAGCCATGGCAACATTAACGCAAAATTGCGTGGGTATGCAGACCGTATAGTCGCATTTCGCAAGAAGTTCATCAGACAGCGAGCCGCGTTCCGGCCCCAGCACGTAGGCTGCTTGCATCGGGTGGCGGAAACTGGGCAGGTCAATGGCCTCATCCAGAAGCTCGATGCCGACAAGCCGGCATCCGGCAGGTAATGCAAGACCGTCAGGCGCCGGCCAATTGTAGTGTGGCAAGTGTTGGCCGCCTTTAGACGTATCAGCCTGTGCTTCCAGAGCTTTATATGTTGCACCGATTGTAAACGTGAAACTTGCGCCAAACCCGTGTGCTGAACGCATAAGATTACCGAGATTTAAAGATTTTGACATGCGCTCGGCACCAATCGCGAAATAACCACGCGATGGAGGGGGCCAATTTTCAAAAGAAGTCATTTGCATTCTCGCACAGATATCAACCGATCATCCGACGATGTAGGATACGATCAACTAAATTGCTAACTTTTTAAGGAGATCATACATAAATTGCAGTAGTACATGCGCCTAGTTTGAGGCGCGGTACCTTTAATCAAAAAGAGAGTCTATTTTCTGGGCAAGGTCAATGTCGCGCGTTGTAAGCCCTCCGGCATCATGGGTTGAAAGCGTAATATCCACGCGGTTATACACATTGAACCATTCCGGGTGATGGTTGGCCTGTTCTGCAAACACAGCAACCTGCTTCATAAAATCGAAAGCCTGCTCAAAATCTTTAAATTGAAAAGATCTGCTCACGGCGTCACGGCCATCAGCCAGCTGCCACCCGCTAATGCTTGCAAGCGCACGGATGCGCTCCTTCCCGGATAAGACATTCATGTTAGGCTTCCTCCGCTAGTTCACTTTAGTGATTTATAAGCCTTAAAAAAGCTCCTCGTATTCTTCTGGCCACGAACAGTTACGTAGACCAAATTCCTCTTCCGTGACATATGGCCCACCACCTGTGCGTGGTTTTGAGGACATCAATTGAAATCTATCAACCTGCATTGACGAGATCATTGCTGCAGTATGGCGTTGCAGGAACCGTGATATTGCTTCGGTGCGTGCGTGGCGGAAGCGGGCAATTGTCACATGCGGTTTAAATTTTTGACGTTCCAATCGTATTCCAGCCGCGCGGGCTGCATTTTCATTAGCGCGATAAAGCGCTTCTAATTGCGGTGAAGCCTCGATGCCGGCCCATAGCGTCTTTGGATCACGACCGCCGAAAACACCAAAGTCGCGCAGGACAATGTCAAAACTATCAAGTTCAATGCGTGACAGGTTGTCAGCAAATTCTTGTGCAACCATATTGTCAACGTCACCAACAAAGCGCAGCGTGAGATGATAATCTGCCGGTTCAATCCATCGCGCTCCTGGCAATGGCATTTTGAAACAGTAAAGTTGTCCGGCAATGTCTGCTGGTATGGGTATGGCTGTAAAAAGACGAGGCATGTTTCCTCACTCCCTGACTGGAGCATAATGGCACGTGCTGACCAACATATGTGCTGAAACCGGCCTTTAGATGTTATTGACGTATTTGACCTGAATGGCCTTGCAGCAGAGCCGTGAAAGTCTTATCTCTTATGTAGATGTATGAGCGGCTCACGCTTGATTTGTGAACATCGAGTAAATATATCTGCATAGCTAATGGTTTGCCTCGTAAATACAGGGTAGATTATCGGAGGAATTAGAAAGACATGTCTCAGTTTGACAATCAATACGCAGCATCTCATGCACGCGCCCAACAGGGTGCAGTCGTTGACGAGGGTTTGCGCTCTTATATGCTGGGTGTCTACAATTACATGGCAATGGGCGTGGCACTCACCGGTGTTGTCGCTTATGTGGTTTACACCATGATGGTGACAACCGACCAGTCTCAGGCCGTGGTCGCGCTTAAAAATGGCACTATGCTTACACAGCTCGGCCATGCACTTATGATTTCGCCGTTAAAGTGGGTTGTAATGCTGGCACCACTGGGCTTTATCCTGGTTATGTCATTCGCTCGAATGAGCGCCGCAAACGCACAGATGGTATTTTGGGCTTTCGCAGCTGTCATGGGCGTGTCGCTTTCCTCTATCTTCGTTGTCTATAACCTCGGCTCAATTGCTCAGATCTTCTTCATCACCGCTGCGGCGTTCGCGTCGTTGAGCCTCTATGGATACACAACGAAAAAAGATCTGTCTGGCTGGGGATCTTTCCTGATTATGGGCTTGGTCGGCATCATTATCGCTGGCTTAGTTAACATTTTCTTGCAGTCCAGCGCCTTGCAATTCGCTATTTCAGCCATCGGCGTTTTGGTCTTTGCAGGCCTGACAGCGTATGATACGCAGCGCATTAAAGACGAATACTACGTCGTCGCGGGTGATCAGGAAGCTATGGCGCGTGCATCTATCTTTGGCGCGTTGACATTGTACTTGGACTTCGTGAATCTGTTCATGATGCTACTGAGCTTGTTCGGTGACCGCGAATAGTGTGACCCAGATTATGGACGTTTGATCGTTCATAAGTGGATGCTGAAATTAAAAGGGCCTCACATGAGGCCCTTTTTGATTCCGTTGTAAGTTTTGAGCGAAATGTCTCTTGGAAATTATTCTGCAATCCGAATTATCAAAACCACGAAGTCAATGATCACGATAGGTGCCATGCCAACATTCGCGCTCAAACCAGCCGCATACGTTTATCGATTGCGTTTAGAACACGCTGCAAGTCTGCGCCGCGCTTTAAGATTAAGCCCGTTGCAGTTACCACGCTAAACGCGCCTTGCTTGCGTACGAATCTAGGGTTTTTCTCCACTCTATAGATCGGCATTTCACTTGAGCGCCGAAAAATTGAAAAAACCGCCTTTTCGCGCCCCATATCAATAGCGTAATCGCGCCATTCACCACTGGCAACATTGCGACCGTAAACATTCATGATAGTTTGTAGTTCCTGACGTGTAAAGCAAACGGGTTTGACCGCCGGAGACTTAGGTTTCGGGTAAGAGGTTGCGCCCAAGGCCGTCGGCCGAAAGACTATCGGTTCGATTTCGTTCACCAGAACCTCCTTCATCCAATCTACATATCATATCAAGGCCGTAGAGATATGCTGCCCCATTCTTGAGTAAAAAACCATGATTTTATAAAAACTTGGCGTCCATAATAGAAACATCAGACATAATGCGATGCTCTCATCCTGCCGGACTTGAAGCCTAAGACCGCTCAGTTTGCAGGCCACTTATTTACATCTTTTACCTTAGCGTTGACATCGCCGAGGCCAAGTTTCTGAAAACGCAAGAGAAAACACTCTGCGATTTGGGGCAAAAAGAAAAATTGATTCTGCAAACTTTTTAAGCGCGCATACCTGCGGTTACAGTCAGCTTTATCCTGCGCAAATGAGATACCGTTTGCGATGACCCGCCGCAGCAAAGAGCCGTATCATTCGGAGACAAATAAAAATATCTTTTTAACCCTATGATTTATAAGGAAATTAAGAATAGCTGGTTAGATTGTAGATCTGTTCATGTTAAGTGTAAGAGTATCATGACCGAACAACAGTATAGATCTCATCTTCGTTATGTTGTGGGCCCTGATGGCGGGCCTTTAACTGTTTCCGACTTGCCGCCATCAGACACCAAGCGCTGGGTTATTCGTCGTAAAGCTGTCGTTGTTGCAGCTGTGCGCGGCGGCTTGCTCAGTCTTGGGGAGGCCTGTGACCGTTACAGGCTGACCGTCGATGAATTTCTCAGTTGGCAGCAATCAATCGAAAAACACGGTTTGCAAGGACTACGCGCAACACGTGTTCAAGATTATCGCAACTGATATGTGTGTAAAAAGCACATACTGATAATTTACGATATCTAAGCCAGGGCGTTAGTTCTAAAGCCAAAGGTGCTGGAAACCAATCTAGACGGCGTAAAAAACCGATTGGTCTCAATTTGCACCTGCTTACGCGGACTGCGCCCTGGTCGTACTGTTGCACAACGGCGTGCACTTGAAATAGCTTTGTTTCATTCAGAAAGGCACTTCATACAAACGAATTTTCACACATTTAACCGCCAAATGGTGAAATTCAAAGCCGCTGCAAAGCTGACCCAGATGAAATAAGGTACAAACAATAGCGCTGCTGCCTGATACATTGGCAAAGCAAGCGCGATAAACAGCACGATCGAAATCCACAAAAGCACAATGTCCGCAAACGCCCAGCCGATCTGATGTGCGCCAAACATGATCCATGACCAGGCCATGTTGAAGATCAGCTGTGCACTCCAAACCCAGAACACTAAGGTAAATCCTGCACGCTGCCAGATCATCCAGCCGGCCACTGCAATCATGACATAAAGCACCGTCCACACAGGGCCGAACACCCATCCAGGTGGTGTCCATGATGGTTTGGCAAGTGCAACATACCAGTCGCCAGGCTTGAACATGGCACCGGTGAAAGCTACTACAGCAACAGCAGCAAGAAACGGAAGAAGTGTCAGATATTTCATCGTTACGTTACCCTAAATCATCGCATGCCATAGTACGCAATGTCGTCAACACAAGTTCAATATGATCGTAGATCCAGAAATGCCCGGCACCAGGCAGGCGGTGAACCGCGCAATTCGGGATAAGCTCACCCAACCGCAAGGCTGCTATAATCGGTACGATGTTATCATCCAGCCCCTGCCACAGGACTGTTGGCGCCGTGATCTTTTTATAGTCGACCTGCCATGGCTTGCCGTAAATGCGCAAATCCGATCGCATTCCCTCGCCACCTTGCGCCAGACTTTCAGTGACATCTTCAAGAACTCGTTCTTTCAGCCGTGGCTGACGCATAATTTTTCGATCGCATGGTGGCAGAAACATCAAAAATACGTTGTATGCGAATTTCGGTGAAGACATAAAACATGTATTGGCCGAGCTCAGAGAAGCCCGCAGGCAGAGCTGTGTTTGCAGCAATCGTATGAATATATTGCGATCCATCCATGAAAACTCATCAGGCTTCATTTCGGCCACCGGTCCCATCGGCCCGAATAAAACCATGGCCGCAACGCGATTGCCAAAGTGCTCAGCCGTTGCTGTTGCAAACGGGCTGCCGCCAGAAACACCGATGAGCGCGAAGCGGCCAATATGGCAAGCAGACAGGATGGCTTCAACGTCCGGCAACCAATCCTGAAGCCGCCTGTCTGGTTGTGCCGTCGAACGGCCAAAACCCGGTCTGTCGGGCGCAATGATGCACAGGCCGAGACGAGTTGCGATGTCATCCGTCGTGCGGAACATCAAACGTGTGCCGGGAACGCCGTGAAAGGCAAGGACTGGAAAGCCCTCGGGATCGCCGTATATGTTGAAACCCAACAGACGGCCTCTGGGGCGTTGGAGTTCCTGAACGGTCCCATCCGCATGTCTTTCAGACAAGGCGGTCCGCTCACGGCGCGCTCCGTTCGAATGTTGCGATAAAAAAGCCATCTGTGCCGTGCGAGCCCGGTGTTAGAAGCAGTGTATCTGTGCGGCCATCTGCTGATGGCGGCGCTTTATCCGGTAATGTCTCGCGCCAGCGTTCTGCGTAAGGAACAAGCTTGAAGTCCGGCGCCTGGTTCAGAAACCAACTTACTTGATCTGTATTTTCTTCCGGCAGGATCGAACAGGTCACGTATAACAGGCGGCCGCCTGGCTTGACTAACGTCTGAGCCGTTGACAGGACGCGTTGTTGCTCGGCAATGCGGGTTGCAAGATTGGCCGGCTTGACACGCCACTTTGCATCCGGCCGCCGCCGCCAGACACCGGAACCGGTGCAGGGAGCATCTGCAAAGACAATGTCGAAGCGCGCACCCAAAGCTCCGAGAGCCCCCATATCTCCAGCATCCAGGACCTGCACGTTACGCACACCGGCACGCTGCATGCGCTCAAAAACAGGACGCAGTTGATATTTATCGGTATCGAACGCAAAAATCTGTCCGGTATTCTGCATCGTCCCGGCAAGCGCAAGCGTTTTACCGCCGGCGCCTGCACAAAGATCGAGTACCTGAAGGCGCGGGGTGGCGCCAGCCAGGGCGGCGGCGATCTGGCTTCCTTCGTCCTGGACTTCAAACCATCCTTTTCCATGCGAGGTTTCCGCCTCTACATTCGGTGTTCTTCCCGGCCCATCCGGTGGCGGAATGCGCACAGCCAGTGGCGCATACTGACCTTCAACAGCCTGTGCGCGCACCAAGGCCTTTAACATCTGCTCACGCTCTGCCTTTAAGGCGTTGGTGCGCAGGTCAACAGATGCACGCCGCGCCAGGGCAGCACCCTGTTGCACTGCAGTGCCGCCAAACGCACGCTCAATGGACGGCGCCAGCCATTCGGGGTAATCACCGTGTATATATTGTGGCAGCTCCGAATCTAACTGCTCTCTAAGCCCCTTCAATTCCGCATCACTGAGCGGCGTTAAGGCATAGCGGGAGCCGTCTGCAGCGGCCACAATTTGTTCGATGCTCATTGCAAAAGCACGTGAGGCAGCGCCAAGTATAAGGGCGCGCGGGCTATCGCTCTGCATCTGTGCTGCAAGTGAGAGCTTGCGACGCAATGCATCGTAAACCAGGTTACCTATTGCAGCCCGGTCGCCGGAGCCGGCAAAGCGGTTTGACTTACCCCAATCTCCCAGCGCTTGCGCCGCAGGGCGATGCCGTTTGATAATCTCGGCCAATACTTCCACGGCGGAGGCCAGACGCGCACCTGGTTTCATGATCAGAACCTGCCGCTTATTACCGTACGTAGCTCCCGGAGGTCGCTTTTTTGATCCAAAAGATCGCATATGTCTGGTTGCAGAGTTGATTGGCTAGGCACACGAACAGCCGCGGCGATAAAAAATTGTTGCACATCAGACGGGCGAATCTTGTAATCTTCTGACATTAAACGCAAATGTCCTTCCCTTAGCCCTGACCCTGATAGTTGGGGCTTTCGCGGGTGATAGCGATAGAGTGGGGATGGCTCTCCCGCAATGCTGCCGGTGAAACGCGCACGAACTGAGCCCGTTTTTGCAATTCATCAAGCGATTTAGCGCCGACATATCCCATGCTGGCCTTAAGGCCGCCGACCAACTGATGCAAGACGTTCGACAATGGTCCTTTGTAAGCCACTTGACCTTCAATGCCTTCCGGGACCAGCTTCAGAGTATCCTTAACTTCCTGCTGGAAATAGCGGTCCGCCGAACCGCGGGCCATAGCTCCAACGGAGCCCATGCCGCGGTAAGACTTATAGGTTCGGCCCTGATAGAGATAAGTATCGCCGGGTGCTTCATCCGTGCCAGCCAGAAGTGAACCGACCATGACGCAGCTTGCTCCGGCGGCGATGGCTTTTGCGATATCGCCCGAGTATTTGATACCGCCATCGGCAATAACTGGTGTGCCTGATTTTGCAGCTGCCTCAGCGCAATCCATAACAGCAGTCAACTGCGGGACCCCAACACCGGCGACGATACGCGTCGTGCAAATCGACCCTGGCCCGATGCCAACTTTAACCGAATCTGCTCCTGCATCGATCAGCGCAAGCGTGGCATCGGCGGTTGCTACATTTCCCGCAATCACCTGCACGCCGTTGGATAATTTTTTAATCCGAGTCACGGCCTCCAGGACACGCCGTGAATGGCCATGCGCAGTATCCACGACAATCAGGTCGCAACCAGCAGCGATCAGGCGCTCAGTGCGCTCATGCCCGTCCTCGCCAACTGTTGTCGCCGCAGCACCGCGCAAACGTCCTTGCTCATCCTTACAGGCGTTCGGGAACGTTTGAGCCTTCTCGATATCCTTGACCGTGATCAGCCCCACGCAACAAAACTCTTCATCAACCACAAGCAGTTTCTCGATCCGGTGCTTGTGCAAGAGGCGCTTAGCCTCATCGCGGGAAACGTTTGTGGAGACTGTGACCAGTTCCTTTGTCATAAGTTCGGCAATCGGCTGGCCGCTTTGGGTGGCGAAACGAACATCGCGGTTCGTGACAATGCCCACCAGTTTGCCGGACTTGCCCGCAACTTTTTCCACAACAGGAATGCCGGAAATCTTATTTTCCGACATGATCGCAAGGGCATCTGCCAACGTACTGTCGGGTGTAATCGTCAGCGGATTTATAACCATTCCACTTTCGAATTTTTTGACCCGCTCGACCTCACGGGCCTGTAACTCTGGTGTCATATTGCGATGGACGACCCCAACGCCACCTGATTGCGCCATGGCAATCGCCAGGTCACTTTCTGTCACAGTATCCATTGCCGAGGAAATAATTGGAATGTTAACCGGCATGGTTTGGGTGATGCGCGAGGCGACATGAACATCTGCAGGCATAATCTCGGATGCCTGGGGAACAAGAAGAACGTCATCAAATGTCAATCCGACATTTGATGAGATATCGGGCATGCCCGTAGCCATCAACCTTCTCCCATAAAGTGAAAACGATCAGATACGCTGAACGGTTTCGCTGTGGCGATAGCACGCTAGCGCCATGAGGGGAAGAGGGGATGTCTATGAAAGGCTTGTGAAAAGCAGTATTGGTTATCATGCAAACAAGTTATTTTGTGGAGAATGGTCATACCGTGAGAGTTTTGCGGTAAAAGGCTATTGCATGAATGCAACCTTATCCCTCTTATTTCTGGGTAAACCTCATCGTTCTCTCTGTGATTCGTTCACAAAAAATAGTGTTATGACAGTGTATGAATAGGAGAGGTTGGCCAAATCTGATAAAAAAGGGACGACGGTACATCTGCATGGGCATTGCGGGGTTTGTACCGCCGTCCTAGGCTTGCAAACCGAGCGGGGTTGCCGGCTGCAAGAAGCTGAAGGCTTTAATGTCTGAAAGGTGATGCAATCTGACAGCTTCATCAGTACGTATTGCTGCTAAAATTATTCTATAGGCTCGGGCTTGTGTTTGATATGATTTGTTCTCTTTTTGTTCTAAATCTTTTTATGCTTGGGGTCAAGAATAAATGCGCATTTGTAAGACAGGCAATGCAACGAGCTGGAAGATCCGTGCCGTTTGTTTGATGCCGCAGAGACTAAGTCAGTTTTCCGGATTGCCTATTCCTGCCAATGCGCCATGAAGCGATCGATCTGGATGCGCGCGGCTAAGCCGCACAATCACAAGCAGATTGAACGCATATAAATATGACTCAATCATCCATGTGGTTGCTTAAATACTAAAAAAACTGTGGCATACTCCATTCCTTGGCAGGCGTGAAATATAAATCTGGAGGGGGCAGGGCTGTGCCCGCCGCCTTTATGTGATCATGCATTAAGGTCTGATGAGCTGTAAAACCTGGGATTGCTCCTACAATGCACGTGCTGACGGATGCCGGTGATATTCCCGCAGACCTCAAAGGGGGCGTCCTTGCGCTCGGCAACTTTGATGGCGTACACCGAGGTCATCTTGCCGTTCTCAGCCGCGTAAAAGATGTTGCAAAGCAAACAGAAGCGCCAGCCGGTGTCATGACCTTCACGCCTCATCCACGTGTCTTCTTCCAACCGGATACACCAATGTTTACCCTGACATCACTGCAGCGGAAACTTGAACTTTTCGATGCTTTCGGGCTCGATTTTGTCAATGTTCTGACTTTTGATTCTGCTCTTGCAGATCTCTCGGCTGAAGACTTTGTTAAACGTTTCATTGTCGAAGTCTGGCAGGCTAATCATGTCATGATTGGTTATAATTTCTTTTTTGGAAAAGGGCGGACAGGCACTCCTGAGATTCTACGTGATCTTGGCGAGACATACGGCTATGAGGTCACGGTTATTGCACCAGAACGCAATGACGAAAGGATTTTTTCATCAAGTGCCGTGCGCCAGCTATTGCGGGCCGGAAATGTTCGTGACGCGGCCGAGATCCTTGGCCACTGGTGGACGGTTGCAGGTGTCGTTGAGCGCGGCGCAGGGCGTGGGGCAGGTATGGGGTATCCGACTGTGAACGTAACCCTGGAGCCGGGGCAGGCGCTCCATCATGGTATTTATGCTGCCCGCGTATGGGTTGACGGCCACCGCTTCGATGGTGCCGCCTACAACGGCCGCCGTCCGACATTCGATAACGGCGCAGCCAAGCTCGAAACATTCCTGTTGGATTTCAATGGTGAGCTTTATGGCCGGAAAATAGACGTCGAACTCATTGACTTTATACGCCCAGATGAGGCATTTGAAAGTGCAGAGGCTTTAACGGCACAAATGGATAAGGATTGTGCTAAGGCCCGTGAAATTCTGGCAGAGATAAATTCGGCTGATCCCATGTTGCGCTTTCCTATAGGCAAGGCCATAGCCCAAAGCATTACCACCGCCCGTACGTGAGGCGGGCACCGAAAAGCGCGGTTGCGCTTTGCATCTTTGCGACACACCCCACACATTCTCAATTCAATGCGCCCGTATGAAACGTGGCGGGCATCAATCAAGAGACGAGACCGACCAATGGCGAAGAAGAAAGCCGCAAAGGACCAGGCCGCAAACGGCAAGACCTCAGAATCAGCCGCCGAACCAGGCCGCGATTGGAGTGAGACGCTGTTCCTGCCGAAAACTAATTTTCCCATGCGCGCAGGCCTGCCGAAGATGGAGCCGACACTGCTCGAGCGTTGGAACAAGATCGGACTTTACAAAAAACTCCGTGAAGCCGGTGAAGGCCGCGCCAAGTTTGTTCTGCATGATGGACCACCCTATGCCAATGGCAATATTCACATCGGCACCGGTCTGAACAAGATCCTCAAAGACATCGTCGTCAAATCTCAGCAGATGCTGGGCCACGATGCCAACTATGTGCCGGGCTGGGATTGTCACGGTCTGCCGATCGAATGGAAGGTGGAGGAAGAATACCGCTCCAAGGGCAAGGCAAAACCCGATTTTTCAGATTTCGGCGCAATGCAGGGCTTCCGGCAGGAATGCCGTGATTTCGCCGAGCGCTGGCTTGATGTGCAGCGCGAAGAGTTCAAGCGCCTGGGTGTCATCGGGGACTGGGACAATCCCTACACCACGATGGCCTATCGCGCTGAAGCTCTGATTGCCAGGGAACTTATGAAGTTCGCCATGAGCGGCCTTTTATACCGCGGTTCCAAGCCGGTGATGTGGTCCGTTGTCGAACAGACGGCACTGGCCGAGGCCGAAGTGGAGTATCACGATTATGAAAGCGATACGATCTTTGCGAAATTTCCGGTTATTGACGGGGACGACAAAGTCAAGCCAGCTTCTGTCGTCATCTGGACAACCACGCCCTGGACAATCCCTGGCAACCGTGCGGTGTCATATTCGTCTAAGCTGAGCTACGGTCTTTTCGAGGTAACAGAGGCCCCGGAAGGCAATTGGGCTCAGCCAGGAGACAAGCTTATTCTTGCAGACGCCTTGGTTGAGGAGGTGATGAAGTCCGCCAAAGTCGAGGCCTATGAACGCCGTTTTGATGTAACTGGTGAGACGCTGGGCAGCACAACACTGTCCCACCCGCTGCGTGATGCAGGTTTAGGCGGTTATCAATTTGATGTGCCCCTGCTTGATGGCGATCACGTCACCGATGAGGCTGGTACAGGGTTCGTGCATACCGCGCCGGGCCATGGCCGCGAGGACTTTGAGATCTGGATGGCTCAGGCCCGCGACCTTTCCGAGCGCGGCATCGACACCGCGATCCCCTTCACGGTCGGAGCTGACGGCAAATTTACCGCTGATGCGCCAGGTTTTGAAGGCGGCGAGGTGATCACGGAGAAGGGCAAAAAAGGTAAGGCCAATAAGCTGCTGATTGATGCGCTGGTCAAAGCCGGCGGGCTGATCGCGCGCGGGCGTTTGAAACACCAGTATCCGCACTCCTGGCGCTCCAAAAAGCCGGTCATCTTTCGGAACACACCGCAATGGTTTGTCCACATGGACAAACAATTTGCAGTCGAACGAGTTGAGGGCGAGCCAACCCTTCGCGATCTGGCGCTCAAAGCGATTTCTGAAACGCAGTTTGTACCAACCGTCGGTCAGAACCGCCTGCGCGGCATGATCGAAGCGCGTCCGGATTGGGTTCTTTCACGTCAGCGAGCCTGGGGTGTGCCAATCACGGTGTTCGTTCATAAGGACGATGCAACAGTCATTCCCAACGCCGGTTTCGCAGGTGCCGAAGAACTGATGCAACGCATCGCCGACGCCATGGAAGGGGAAGGGGCCGATGCCTGGTTTGCGGATGACGCCAAGGCACGCTTTCTCGACGGCCTGGTCGAGAACCCGGATGATTGGGAACAGGTGACCGACATTTTGGATGTGTGGTTCGATTCCGGCTCGACGCATGCCTTTACCCTGGAGGATGAGAAAGCCTTTCCGGGGCTGTCCGGCATCACGCGCAAAGATGACGGCGGCAACGACACCGTGATGTACCTGGAAGGATCAGATCAGCACCGCGGCTGGTTCCACTCATCGCTTTTGGAGAGTTGCGGCACGCGGGGCCGTGCGCCCTATGACATTGTTCTGACCCATGGCTTCGTTCTCGACGAGAAGGGCCAGAAGATGTCGAAGTCGCTCGGTAACACCGTTGCTCCGCAGGATGTGATCAGCAAAATGGGGGCTGATATTCTCCGTCTGTGGGTCGCATCGTCTGACTACACCGATGACCTGCGCATTGGCCCGGAAATCCTCAAGACATTCGTTGAGACCTACCGTAAACTGAGAAACTCGCTGCGCTGGATGATTGGGGCATTGCACCATTATGATGCCAAACTGGCTGTCGCTCACGACAAGCTGCCGCCGTTGGAGCGCTTCATGCTGCACCGGCTGGCTGAACTTGATGGCGAAATTCGCCAAGCCTACGGAACCTATGAGTATCGCCGTGTCGTCTCTGCGCTGTCAAACTTTATGAACGCGGATCTGTCATCATTTTATTTCGACGTGCGCAAGGATACGCTCTATTGCGAGCCGTATTCATCCGAGAAGCGCCTGGCCGCGCTGACCGTTATTGCAGAAATCTTTGACCGCTGTGCCATCTGGCTTGCGCCGGTGCTTTGCTTCACGGCAGAAGAAGCCTGGCTTTACCGGCATCCATCCGACGATGGTTCGGTACATCTTCAGGACTTGCCGGCACCAAATTCTGCGTGGCTCGACACAGCTCTTGCGGAAAAGTTTGACAGGGTTCTGCGCGTTCGCCGCGTTGTCACTGGTGCGCTTGAAATCGAAAGGCGCGAAAAGCGTATCGGTTCCAGCCTTGAGGCGTCACCTGAAATCTACATCGAAGATGCGGCGCTCCGAGATGCATTCGATGGCCTTGATGTTGCCGAGATCCTCATTACCAGTGGTGCCGACTTGAAAAAAGGTCAAGCACCTGAAGGCGCGTTCACATTGCCGGATAGTCCCGGCATTGGTGTTCGTCCCGTGCTTGCGCAAGGAAAAAAATGTGCGCGTTCCTGGCGAATCGTTCACGATGTAGGGGCTGATCCTGATTTTCCGGATTTATCAGCACGCGACGCGGCAGCTGTCAGAGAATATGATGGCCGGGCTGCAGATACGAAGTAAATATTAAGATATTCAGGCGCATGAATGCTCCTGAATATGCGATCACGTCATATAGCAAGAACGGCATGGCATGATGGAAAAGGCAACTGTTCAATATTGGCTCTGGGGCAGCTATCTGCGGCTTGGCTTTACTGTTGCGGCCGTGTCGCTTGTGGCTGATCAGCTGCATAAATGGTGGATGCTGAGCGTTGTGGGCATTTCCAGCGCAGACCGGATTGAAGTGACGCCGTTCTTTAACCTGATCTATGTCAGCAATCAGGGCATTAGTTTCGGCATGCTCCAGCAAAGCGGCAATGGCCAGATTGTTCTATCCGCCTTTGCATTTGCCGTTGCCGCGGCTTTGATGATCTGGCTGGCCCGCGCCGGACAATCCGGGATGATGGCGGTCTCTGTGGGCCTTATTGTCGGTGGTGCCATTGGCAATGCTATCGACCGTCTGCATTTGGGTGGTGTCGCGGATTTTTTTGATTTTCATGCGTTTGGCTATCACTGGCCAGCATTCAATATTGCCGATATGGCGATCGTTGCAGGTGCTGCTGGTTTATTATACGACGCTTTTGTGCTAGATCAATCTGGTGCAAGCGATAAGACGTAATACGAGCATATGCATCCGGGAAAGCATGCGGAGACATTGATCATGAGCAAAGCATATCAAGCACTCGCTTATTTCATTGTGCCAAGTTTTCTGATCTTAGGAGTAACGGGTTGCGCTAATGTTGAACTTAAAGGTGGTTTGGTTGAGCTGGCTGGCCTGAATGAACTCGGGAAAAAACAGGCCGAACCCAAAATGAAAAAGCGCAGTACACTGGTTGTTCCGCCGACTACGGGATCGCTCCCCGTTCCTGGATCAAGCAACCCGCAACAAAATAACGTTGCGCTTTCATCCAATAGTGAAGCGTGGCCTGTTGATCCCGATCAATCTAAGGCACAAAATGATGCAGCCTTAAAGGCGCAGCATACAGCCTTTTGCGAACAAGCACGCAGACGCTTCGAGCTTAAGATTGATGCTGTTTTGGCAAGTGGACCGCTTGGCAGTTGCGAACAATCCATACTGCGCAATTTCACAGGCAAAGGTGTATATGATAGGCCATCCGGAAGTTAGAGGCCGTTCCGATTAAATCCCGGGAATTTCTTAACATTACAATTTTCCTTAAGATGAGCCGGACCATGGCTATCATCATAAAGGTTATGTGCGCACACCAGAGATTTTAAAAATTTTTGGCAAGCCTGCGATAGCGGCCAAGCCAATCGAAGGTGCGTTCTGCAATCCATCGTTTTGACAAGACGTCAAAGCCCTTCTCAGTGTCATTGCGTTTGACAATCTCGAGGAGAATTCTGGTATCATCAAACACCTCCTGGATCGTTTCTGTTCACTAGCAGCCATTGTCACCCAAGCTTTTGATAATAGATGGAAATAAACGGAACGCTATTGTCAGAAGTGTCGAGGCAATAGCATGATCTAGTGTTGCCCATCTAACAGATAGCTCCCATTTCCGTTCAAATCAGTTATTCTG
>CAYUYL010000004.1:39851-41148 GCA_964449195.1 uncultured Filomicrobium sp. | reverse complement strand
GCGGCGCATTGTGAAAGACTGAAATCTAAGAATAATTTACCGGACGGACTCTTAGCACAATGACGTAAAGGCAGCGGGCGCGCATAAAAAATTGATGCGTAGCGTGCGCCATCACCTGGCCGCCAAAATCCCAGAAATGCACCGTGGGATCCTGGTCCTGGTAATCCGTGATGCGGGTGTAGACGTTCGCGTCGTGTTCGGGTGTTGCCGATTGCGTCAGCTTGTGGCTGGAATCCTGCACGGCGATACCCTTGGTTATGTCGTGCTCTTGAGGGATTGGCTGGCCGTGCAAGACGTTAATCAATGATGTTTTACCGGCTCCGCCCGCGCCAATGAAAATGGCGCGCACACGATTGAGCTGGCGTTCACTTGTGCCGCGCAGGATGGATTTTAGGTGCGCATTAATCTCTGCTGCGGATTGGCTGAGGCGTTCTTCTGAAAGTAAAAGTTTTGCTTCCAATTCAAAATCGATTGGATGATTGCCGGCTAATCGCTTCTCATACCAATCAATCCAAATATCAAAATCCATATCAAGTGCATTCAGGCGTTCTTGCAAATCTGTCCAGCTTGCATGCAACGCGTCTGGCATGCCGGTGGTTTGCCAGAGCGGCTGCATAAGTAGTTCCGGCACATCTGTCAATGACGTCTCATGTGGCCGAATAAGCCGAATATCATAGGAAGGTTGGACATTAAAGGTGTCGATGGCAGCGCGGGCAGCGACGCGAGCGTTGCGGGTGGCGGCGCGGCCGGCGTCGAGGGGGGAGAAGAGAGCTGTGAGCGAGGAGAGGACTGTGAGAATGGCGAGGGCGGCGTTGCGGGCAGCGAGTGCGGCGTTTCTGGCGTCGTTGTGGGGGGCAAAGGCGGCGTCGAGTGCGTCGCGGGCGGTGTCTAGGGCGGCGCTAGTTTTACGGTTTTGCGATAGGGTCAGATGGGTCGTGCGGTTACAATAAAATATGAGTGCAGCGAAGCGCTGTAAAGATGGTTGGTCGATATCCAGTGTATCCAGCATGGGCAAGACGCGCAGCGCAGCACGCATAGCAATAGCCGCTTGCGTGTCTGACGGAAGATCTTTCAAGACTTTTAAAGCTTTGTCAGAATCGCTGTCACTCACATCCTGCCTCCTATAGGCCGCAGAGCACATGTGATCGTCATCGCTGCATGGCCCGGCCGATCTTTACCTTAGCCTGCCTTACACGACAAAACCATCCTGGCCGTCATGCGTTCAGCACACACGCAGCCTTTTCCTCAACGTCTTTTCGGTGCGTGTCACCGGAATCCATTCATCGGCAACCTCGGA
>CAYUYL010000004.1:31279-39751 GCA_964449195.1 uncultured Filomicrobium sp. | reverse complement strand
GGCTTGCGGTTCTGAGCACAGCCTGGCGGTTGGTCCATGCCGCATTCGCAAGCCTCTGCGCGTGTTGAACAATGGGCCCCGGTGACAAGCACCGGGGTGATGCTTTGGGGTGTGGTGAGGTTGTGGCGTTGTGTCAGGCGCACACAGCGTCTTGCTGATGCAGCCTAGTGTCATAGGCTGGATGATAGACAACGCCAGCGTCCTTCCTCAACGTCCTTCCGGTGCGTGTCACCGGAATCCATTCATCGGCAACCTCGGAGGCTTGCGGTTCTGAGCACAGCCTGGCGGTTGGTCCATGCCGCATTCGCAAGCCTTTGCGCGTGTTGAGCAATGGGCCCCGGTGACAAGCACCGGGGTGACGTTTTGGGGTGTGGTGAGGTTGTGGTGTTATGTCAGGATATTGTATTGTGCTGGCGCTGCAAGTCCGGGCAAGCAAGCAAAGTATCTTTATCCAAGCTGCGCCAGCATGGTTGCGGCACTTGAGACATCGTGGTTGGGCGGGGCGTCTTCAACGTTCAGCGCCTTCACTTCGCCGTTGTCCACCAGCATGGAGTAGCGTTGTGAGCGCATGCCGAGGCCGTGCGCGCTGAGGTCGATCTCCAGGCCGACCGCCTTGGCAAAGTCTGCGCTGCCGTCGGCGAGCATTTCAATCTTGCCCGTTGCGCCAAGCTCTTTCGCCCAGGCCTCATGAACAAATACGTCGTTCACTGATGTGCAGGCAATCGTGTCAATGCCCTTCGCCTTGATGGCATCGCCATGTGCCACAAAACCCGGCATATGGCCCTTCTGGCATGTTGGTGTGTAGGCGCCAGGCACTGCAAAAAGCACAACTTTCTTGCCAGCAAAAATATCGGCAGTTGACTTTGTCTCGGGGCCTTCAGCGCCCATGACGGTGAACGTCGCTTCTGGAAGTTTGTCTCCAACCTGAATTGCCATGGTTGTGCTCCTTTTTTGTTGAGATGCGCGATAGATGCAAAGCAAAATTTATGATGCCTAGTTTCTCACATGATTAGATCATGTTGTAGCGGAATGAAACCGGTTTTTGCCTGGTAAACCTCTACAGACCCTAGCGCAGGGTATGTTCAATCTCAGCACTTCCGGCATCACTCACGAGGGTGAAACGCACTTTGCGCCCAGCCAGATTGCCAAGATCAGCACCATCGGCAAGATCAATGCGGTAGCGTAGAACGTCCGGTGCGGGTTGCGCCACGCGTTTCGTCATGGGCAGATAAATATCGTCTAACGTTTCAACAAAAAGATCTGCCCCTTTCAGGCCGAGCGGAAATCGTGCATCAATGATAATCTCAGGCGCGGCCTGTTTCGTGCGCAGTTCAACGCGTTTCAGAGACGGATGATTGTCAGACGTTGCGGTTTTGGCTGTAGGAATGCGTTGTAAAGCGGCAGCCAATTGCGGTGGCGTGGACTGTAGGTGTGACGGCGATATCGGCAGAGCCAATTTGGCGCGCGCCGGAATACAAATATCAAGGCAGACACCGTATTGGAAATCCACTGCCAAAGATACGGGCTTTGCAGGGTCAAGTAGCGTAATCCGGACCGGCAGAACAACGTGTTTCTCATAGCCTATGGCATCGCCAACCGTATCCTTGAAACGCTGCGGGGCTGGAAAGAGCAGTTCTGTTCCGGCCAGATTCGTTGATTTCGACCAATCCAGATAAGGCGGCACGCCGCCGGCCTCGCCAGGGTGGCGCCAGTATGTTTTCCATTTCGGCGTAAGAGTGATTTCAATCGCAGCGTAAAGGACGCGAGATCCATCCTCAGCAATTACCGTCCCGGCTAGCAGGCGCGCCTTTGATTTATGACTTGAAGACCATTGTGTTGCTGTGGTGGCCGCGGCTGTCCCAAAGGGAGCGAAAACAAGAGCAAAAAGGGCAATGAGCAGCGCTGGATTGGGCACAATATCATCTCCTGAGGTCTGCATTCACCATGTGCTGGTATTTGCAAATTACAACGACCGTTTATTGATATACCTCATGCATTGCGAACTACGGAAAATAAATATCCTGAGTTTAACACTTAGGCCTTCACATTTCTATCACAGTGCAGTTACTGTTGTTTCATGGTCATCACACCGCGCAAAGAAATGAACGAGCTCAACGGGAATTTGGAGGGGCAATTCCTGATCGCGATGCCGTCGATTTCGCAGGGCTGCTTTGAACGCTCGGTTATCTTTGTGTGCGCGCATTCTGATGATGGCGCCATGGGCTTATCATCAATCTGCCAACACAGGATATGGTATTTGCAGATCTTTTGGATCAACTTGAGATCGTAAGTGAAGACTGCGCGCAAAATGCATCAGCGGATATCCGGAATTATAAGATCCATATCGGAGGTCCGGTGTCTATGTCGCGGGGATTTATACTTCATACACCGGATTATTTTGTCAACTCATCAAGTGTCCGGGTGCACAATCACGTATGCCTGACATCGACAATCGATATCTTAAAGGCGATTTTGCATGGTCAGGGTCCTCAGCAGGCTTTTATGGCGCTTGGATATGCTGGCTGGGGGCCGGGACAGCTTGAAGATGAATTTGCGAATAACAGCTGGCTGCATTGCTCTGCCGATTATGATTTGATTTTCGATAGCGATGTTGAGACAAAATACGAGCGTGCGCTGTTGAAGCTCGGGATATCGCCTATATATCTGAGCCGGGATGCCGGTCTGCTTAGGGCATGCCTAAACACTTGGCCGGTCCTTAAAACGGCTATAAATCAAATGTAGAATTTTTTGTGCATTTATACCCGGCAGGTCTGATAGACTGTGGCGTCCGTCAGCATACGAGGGTAATGGCGTATAGGCGCTGTGATAAGAATGAGAATAAAGGGTTGGTGGAATGCCGAAACGCACTGATATTTCTTCGATTATGATTATTGGTGCAGGCCCTATCATGATAGGCCAAGCGTGCGAATTTGACTACTCGGGCACCCAGGCCTGCAAGGCCCTGAAGGCGGAAGGCTACCGGATTATTCTGGTCAACTCCAATCCGGCCACAATTATGACGGACCCGGACCTGGCCGATGCGACATATATCGAACCGATCACACCAGATGTCGTCGCCAAAATTCTGGCAGAAGAGCGCCCTGATGCTCTGTTGCCAACCATGGGCGGGCAAACGGCACTGAATACGTCTCTTGCGCTGCATAAAAACGGCGTTCTCAACGCGCTTGGCGTTGAGATGATCGGCGCGAATGCTGCGGCTATTGATAAAGCTGAGGATCGTCAGCTGTTTCGCGAGGCGATGAAGAAGATCGGTCTTGAAACACCACGCTCCGCGCTTGCACACAATATGAGTGAAGCGATGGCGGCGATCGAGCTTGTCGGGCTGCCGGCAATCATCCGTCCGTCTTTTACACTTGGTGGTACCGGTGGCGGGGTTGCCTACAACAAGCAGGAATACCTCGATATTGTTGAGCGCGGACTTGATGCGTCTCCGACCAGCCAGGTTCTTGTTGAAGAAAGTGTTCTGGGCTGGAAAGAGTTTGAGATGGAGGTGGTTCGCGACAAGGCGGACAACTGTATTATTGTTTGCGCGATTGAAAATGTTGACGCCATGGGTGTGCATACTGGTGATTCCATTACCGTTGCGCCGGCTCTCACGCTGACCGATAAAGAATATCAGATCATGCGCAACGCATCGATCGCGGTGCTGCGCGAAATTGGTGTTGAGACGGGCGGTTCGAACGTACAATTCGCGGTCAACCCGAAAGACGGTCGGCTCGTCGTCATTGAAATGAACCCGCGTGTTTCGCGATCATCGGCTCTGGCCTCCAAGGCAACTGGATTTCCAATTGCGAAAGTGGCGGCCCGCCTTGCTGTGGGCTATACGCTGGACGAGTTGGATAATGATATTACCGATGGGGCAACGCCCGCCTCATTCGAGCCTGCAATCGACTATGTCGTTACCAAGATGCCACGATTTGCGTTTGAGAAATTTCCCGGCGCGGATACAACCCTGACGACGGCCATGAAGTCTGTCGGCGAGGTCATGGCGATTGGACGGACATTTGCAGAAAGCCTGCAGAAAGCTCTGCGCTCCATGGAAAACGGCCTGACAGGCCTTGACGACATTGAACTGGAGGGGCTGGGGCAGGGGGATGATAAAAATATTATCCGTGCAGCGGTGGGCCGCCCGGCACCGGACCGGTTACTGAAAGTTGCGCAAGCGCTGCGGCTTGGAGCAGAGCCTGGCAGGATCCAGGAGTATTGTCATTATGATCCATGGTTTATGGACCGGCTTTCTGAAATTATTGAGATGGAAGCCCGCGTACGCAAGCATGGATTGCCCGATAGCCCGGAGCTTCTGCAACAACTCAAGGCCATGGGCTTTTCAGATGCCCGGTTGGCCACGCTGGCAGATATGAAGAAGAAAGACGTTGAAGACAAACGCCGTCAGGCTGGGGGCTTCCCTGTCTTCAAACGTATCGACACATGCGCTGCGGAGTTTGCATCCCCAACCGCGTATATGTATTCGACTTATGAAGCTGGTCTGATAGACACACCGATGTGTGAGGCGCAGCCTTCAGAGCGTGAGAAAGTTATTATTCTTGGCGGAGGTCCGAACAGAATCGGCCAAGGCATTGAATTCGATTACTGCTGTTGTCACGCATGCTTTTCTCTTGCCGAGACTGGCTACGAGACCATTATGGTCAATTGTAATCCGGAAACGGTGTCAACGGATTACGACACCTCAGACCGCCTGTATTTTGAGCCGCTGACCGCTGAAGATGTGCTCGAGATCATTCGAACAGAGCAGGCCTGCGGCACTGTCAAAGGTGTTATCGTACAATTTGGCGGGCAGACTCCGTTGAAGTTGGCTGCAGCACTTGAAGGTGCTGGTGTTCCCATTCTTGGCACATCACCAGACGCCATTGATCTGGCGGAGGACCGTGACCGTTTCAACGCACTTATTACGGATCTTGGGCTGCAGCAGCCGGAAAGTGGGATCGCCGCATCGCCTCAGGAAGCTTTGGCGGAAGCTGAGGCGATTGGCTATCCCGTTGTGATACGCCCATCTTATGTTTTGGGCGGGCGTGCGATGGAAATTGTTCATGACGGCGGAGAGCTTAATCGTTACGTTGAGAGGCTTTTGGCTACGCTGGGTACGCCCTCAGAGCTTGTGGTGTCAAAACAGCGTCCCTTGCTGATTGACCGTTACCTGGCGAATGCCACTGAAGTTGACGTCGATTGCCTGTGCGATGGTAAGGATGTTTTTATTGCCGGCGTTATGGAGCACATCGAAGAAGCTGGCATTCACTCGGGCGATTCTGCATGCTCGCTGCCACCTCACAGCTTAAGTGATAAGGTTATCCGTGAACTTGAGGTGCAAAGCCGTAAACTTGCTGTATCCCTTGGTGTTATCGGCCTTATGAATGTGCAGTTTGCGATCAAGGATGACAAGATCTACATACTTGAAGTTAACCCGCGTGCCAGTCGAACCGTACCGTTTGTCGCCAAGGTTATCGGCTTACCGCTTGCGGGGTTGGCTGCAAGAGTGATGGCTGGGGTGAAGCTGGCTGATCTTAAATTGCGTTCGCGCAAGCTCAAGCATGTTGCGATTAAGGAAGCCGTTTTTCCCTTTGCCCGTTTCCCTGGAGTAGACACTGTTTTAGGCCCCGAGATGCGTTCAACAGGTGAAGTCATGGGGATTGACCTGGATTTTGCGATGGCTTTCGGCAAGGGTCAGCTTGGCGCCGGGCAGCAAATACCTGCATCAGGCAAGGTCTTCATTTCTTTGCGCGATCGCGACAAAGAAGGTATTCTGCAAGCAGCACGTGAGCTTGTTGAGATGAACTTTTCGTTAGTTGCAACACGCGGTACAAAGCGTTTCCTAGAGGAACAGGGATTGCCCTGCATTGGTATCAACAAGGTTTTTGAAGGTCGGCCCAATGTCGTTGATGCCATGAAAAACGGTGAAATCGCAATTGTTTTCAATACGACCGAAGGTACGAAAGCGTTGGAAGATTCAAAGGATATCCGCAGAACTGCCTTGCTGAATCATATTCCCTACTATACAACCTTAAAAGGTGCGCTTGCGGTCACAAAAGCAATAAAAGCATTTAAAGCCGATAGCATCAGAGTTGCGCCGCTGCAGAGTTATGCCGGCCGGGATCCAGCCTAAAGTTAGAGTATTTCTCTGTGCAACAGCCTAAATAATAGGCTTTACTCCTGTATATACAGTAATCTTAAATCCATGGGAGGGTCGATACCCAAGGACCTGCCCTATAAGGAGATGTGAACGATGTCCATGGAACGTGTGCCTATAACGGTAGAAGGGTATGCAGCAATGGAAGCAGAGTTGCAACGGCTGAAATCCGAGGAGCGTCCGCGCATCATCCAAGCCATTGCAGAGGCCCGTGCACATGGTGATTTGTCGGAGAATGCTGAGTATCACGCAGCAAAAGAAGCGCAAGGTCTGAACGAAGCTAAAGTGGCTGAACTTGAGGACAAACTCGGCCGTGCAGATGTTGTTGACCCGTCAACATTATCAGGCCATACGGTCAAGTTCGGGGCAACGCTTACCCTGGTTGACGAAGATACCGATGAAGAAGTCACCTATAAGATCGTGGGTGAACTTGAGGCTGATGTTAAGGCTGGCAAAGTATCCATAACGTCGCCGATTGCACGCGCCTTGATTGGCAAGGAAGAAGGCGACTCCGTTGAGGTGACGACCCCCAAGGGTGCCCGCTCTTACGAAATACTTAAAATCGAATGGAAATAACCGCAAGCTTCGTATGCCATTTCATTTTATGAAACGTAAGACATTAAGAATAAACGGGTTTCAAAGGCTATCGGCTTTCATGAAGCGGTAGCTTTTCTCTCAAAATTTTTGCCAGATCATCAAGCGGATTATGGGAAAGCGGCCTGATCTCCTCAAGCAATTGAGGAAGCAGTGCCGCCTCAAGTTGTGAGATTTTGACTGATGCCGCCCATCTATTATGGGAAAGCCAGCTCCGGTAGTCTTGCTCGTTTTGGGTTAAGAAAAATTTAGCCGGTTCGACCGCGATGACGGGTTTGCGAGCCCAAACCGCTTCCGATATCATACTGCTTGAGTCCGCAGTGCATACAACGCTGTTCGTTTTGGCAAAGAGTTCTGAAAGTGTGTCGGCTGTAGGACTTTCGATATCAATGAATTCAGCAATTGGCCCATCAGTGCGCATGGCCAGTTTACGCAGCATCACGTTGCCCTCACGTGGTGTGCGGCGTGAGTTGCTGACAACCCAGCGGATACCGTAAGAGGCGTGGGTATCTTCGACAACGCTGGCTAAAGTTTTCCAATCATCATCTGAAAAGGCGATTCCGCCCGATGGCCCGCCAAGCAACATGCCAAGCATGCCGTGATTGTTTGTTTGCGACAGAGTGTCGGGATCAAGCGCTGATGGCTTGAGCGTTTGGATGATATTCGGCGCGCGTCTGGTCTGACTTGGATAAGATGTGAGTACAAGGGTAAAGTCGCTGGCGCGATACTGGCGCAGTGAGCCGTAGAAAATGTTTGGGACGTTGAGATGCCTGGCGATGCAGATGTTGGCGGCAAGCGTTTCACCTCCGGCGGATACAATCAAATCTGCTTTGCAGAGCGAGGCTGTTTCCACTCTGTAGACACGCTTGAGAATCTGCTGAGAAGACATTGGGCTGCGTGTCATGAAAGCTGTCACGGGGCCAGGCCACTTGCCGCGATGAACAGGCAGGCGGTTTATTTCAACTTCTCCATCGCGGCCTACGGCGGCAGCGATGCCTTCTGAAAGATTAAAATGACCTGGGCGACCATCACTCAGAAGTAAAATCCGCGTCCTTGACATGGCCGTTTAATCCCGCGGCTGAGGAGGGGGTGTTCCTAGGATGATCATGCCGAGGCCCACCAGAGTTGGGCCAATCGCAAGCGGCACCAACCAGTATGATGGGTTTGGGGCATTCGCGTTAAATGCCCCCGCCAGAAAGGCCGCACCGACAGCAAACATAAGAGCTATGCCACAGAGCAAGAAAATTGTGCCTGGAATAACAAGCCAGAACCGCATATGAATATCTCGCCATTTCAAAAAACAAGTCCCCTGCAGCGCAGCGGACGCCATGTGCTTAACGGCTACGTCTGCCGATTTTAGAGAGCTTATTATTATTATTTAGCGGATAATTGCCTGGCTGGCGATAGCTGGTTGATAGGATGAAATCGGCAATTGATATGTAACTGCACAGCGATTTTCGAAGGTCACGGTCTTAGCCTACCAAAGGTGTTTTGCCAGAGAGAACCTGGGCGAAAATATCAGTGTCGACATTGCTGCCGCAAAGAATAATGCCTGCGCGCTTATATTTATAATGATCTTTTTCAGCTATCAGAGCTGCAAGCGGCGCTGCGCCGGCGCCTTCTGCAACATTGTGGGTGTCAGCAAATAAGATACGCATGGCCTCTGCGATCGCATCATCTGAAACAGTTATAATCCGTGCAGCACCATTTTGGAT
>CAYUYL010000004.1:0-31269 GCA_964449195.1 uncultured Filomicrobium sp. | reverse complement strand
GCTTCTTTTTGCGGTTGCCGTGTTGCAATACCGTCTGCAAATGTCGAGGCTGTGTCCGTCTTCACCGGCCGTCCTGCTTTAAAGGACAGCGCAAAGGCTGGAGCGTTTTTAGCGACAACGCCAACAATTTCGGTTGAGAGGCCTAGCAGATCACGCACGGTGATGAGACCGCAAATGCCTGACCCCATACCGATGGGCACGTAGACGACATCGATATCGCGAACGGTTTCAAACAATTCCAGTGCATAGGTTGCGACACCCTGGATAATAAGAGGGTGAAAAGATGGTACGAAATGATAGCTGCGCTCATCAGCAATCTCTGCTGCAACGATGCGGCTTTCATCGAAATCACGGCCGGCGATGATAACTTCGCCACCCCAGGCGCGCATGGCGGCATTTTTTTCAATTGAATTGTCTTCAGGGACGACGATGACGGAAGGCAGGTTATAATGTGAGGCTGCAATTGCTACAGCCTGACCGTGGTTGCCGCGGGTGGCAGTTGCCAGGCCCGCTGGAAGAGTGGCCGTGGTTTTTAATTTTTCGACATAGGTGAATATACTGCGTGCCTTGAAAGCTCCGATTGGCGTGTGGTTTTCGTGCTTGACGATAACCTCTAATCCTGTCCGCTTTGCGAGGAGAGGCCATGCGTAGGCTGGCGTAGGCGGCACAAAGCGCTTAAGCGCATTATGTGTTTGCCGCAGTTCGTCGATAGAAAACAAAGTCATGAATATTTCCTGGCGCGCATATTCCATGGGATCGCAGGCTGGCTGGTAGCGCGTTCAAAATTTTTAAAAGCTTTTGTTAGCTACGGCGGGCTTCCCGTTCAGCTTCGTCCGATTTGAGATCGGCGATGACGGTTTCACCGGCTACCATGCGCTGTCCAACAGAAACGTGTGCCGCGTGTCCCTCTGGCAGATAAATATCAACGCGTGAGCCGAAGCGGATCAAACCAAAGCGTTGCCCCACACCAACCGTATCTCCATCGCCGGCGAATGTTACAATGCGACGTGTGATCATACCTGCAATCTGCAGAACGGCAATTTCTGTTCCCGTCGGCGTTTCTATAATCATGGCACGGCGCTCATTATCATCGCTGGATTTGTTATCTGAGGCACGCAAAAATGATCCTGGCACATAGACGGATCTCTTGATGCGGCCGGCAATGGGCGCGCGATTGATATGCATGTCGAAGAGTGACAGAAAAATTGAAATACGTATGCGCTCATCGCCTAACATACCAAGCTCTGGCGGGGGCATCACCTTTTCGATACTTGCAACACGGCCATCCGCAGGCGCAATGACCAATCCCTCACGCAACGGTGTTATGCGGTCTGGATCTCGAAAAAAATACGCAACCCATGCTGTTAGGATAAGGCAGATCCATCCTAAAGGTGGTGCAATGATGAAAAATAATACGGTGAGCGCCAGACCTATACTGATAAATTTATGGCCGTCACGATGTACCGGCACAAAGACATCAGCGATCGAATCCAGAACTCCGTAGCCACCCGCCACTGTTTCACTCCATATCAGTTACGATTTTAGTTTCATGCGCAGTCTGGATCGTCAATTGGTTCCTGCAATGATTTGTCACGTACTGTAAAGTCAATTGATAGGTAAAGCAATAAAACGCAGACTGCCCTGGCCATCCTCAACCCGGAGAAGCATCGCATCTTTCTTGCGTTCCTTGACCCGTTTTGCAGCTGCCTGCAAGTCTGAAATCTTCAAGACGGGCTGCTGATCAGCTTCGATAATAACATCGCCTGGTTTGATGTTTTTTGCAGCAGCCGCGCTGCCGGTTTCTACGCTGCGAATGCCAAGGCCGCGCATGCGTTGAGAAATTCCATATTTCTTGCGGAAATCATCATCGACCGGCACAACATTCAGCCCTAGCAACATACCATTCGATGGCTTCTCGTCATTTGTTGATTGCTCTTTTTGAGGACTCTTTGCAGGGTTCTCCGTTTCTTCAAGGCGTCCGACCGTCACTGACAATGTTATTGGTTGCCCTGCCCTCATGGCTTCGACAGAAACCGTTTTACCATGAGTGGTTTGTGCTACAATATGTGGTAGAGCACGCGCGTTCGGCACCGGCTTATCATCAAATTTGACAATAACATCACCGGCTTTCAGCCCACCCGCTGCCGCTGGCGATGCCGGATCTACAGCAGCGATCAATGCGCCGCTATTATCGTTGACACCGAGAGAACTTACGATCTCATCGGTAACAGATTGAATTCTGACGCCGAGCCAACCACGCCGCGTTTCACCGAATTCAGCCAATTGCTGAATAATCGGCACGGCAATATCTGAGGGCACGGCAAAGCCAATACCGATCGATCCGCCGGTTGGAGATATGATGGCCGTGTTAATGCCGATAACCTCACCTTGCATGTTAAACAAGGGACCGCCTGAATTGCCTTTGTTAATGGCTGCATCGGTTTGCAGGTAGTTGTCATATGGACCAGACTGGATATCACGCTGCTTGGCGGAAATAATGCCAATGCTGACTGAGCCGCCAAGTCCGAAAGGATTCCCGATTGCCAGTACCCAGTCACCGACTTCCAGCGAATCTGAAGAGCCGAAGGATACAGATTGTAGCGGCTTTTTGGGGGTGACTTTCAGCACAGCGAGATCTGTTTTAGGGTCGCGGCCAACAACCTTATCGACTTTGAGCTTCGTACCATCCTTGAAATTGACTGTAATTTCATCGGCACCATCGATAACGTGGTTGTTGCTGACAATGAGTCCTTTTACACCATCAATGACAAATCCAGAGCCAAGCGAGGAGACTTGGCGAGAGCGTGGCGCTCGCTTGCCTTCTTTATCGAAGAAATCTTTGAAAAGATCCTGAAACGGTGAGCCATCGGGTATGTTGGGCAGCGGTTGACCAGACGGGCCTTTAAGTTTTTGCGAAGTCGAGATATTGACAACAGCGCCGCTCAGCCTTTTTGCGAGCGGTGCAACGGATTGTGGCCCTTGTGCGTATGATATATTCGGTATGCAAAGCCAAACCGACAGGATTGCAGCAGTTGTGATAAAAGCTGCCGTCGACATCTTGAAGGAATTATTTATCAACATCCGGCTCATCCTTAACGGGCTTCCAAAGATAACGCATCACATACACATCATAACAATCCAATGCTGTCGGAATATCGACTGTCAAATGACAAGTGGATGACAAGCGTTACGTGTCTGATTCCATAACGTCACGATATACTATTATTTTCCCTTTTATAGGCTTTATTTCAAGAGATAGGACCGGACAAAGTGTTGAGAATACCGTCGACAAGATGTTCGTTCGGTAGATCCATTGCGTAGAGCTCAAAGATCTATTCTTCGAGAAGGTACATTTTGCATATGCCGACAGCTGTGCGGCGTTTGGCATCTGATGGGAAGCAGCCACAAGCTGTAAAGGTCAAAAAGTTCGAATGCTTTGGATCAAACGGCTTAACATCGGCCGTGCACACACCAAACGCTTCCACCGCTGGCAGCCATGGTGCACGCACTTGCCGTGCGCAATTGTATTTCTAGTGACCGTGTGGCGGCTTTAAGAAAAGGCATCGCCAAACCCCGGGAAGGGCTGCCCATAGCAGCCCCTCAAAAGTCATTGCTAAGAGTCTCGGTCAAAATCAACAACCAGATCATTAATTGGCGTCTGACGACGAACTACGTCCCAATGGATCGCCAAAGTAACGGAAGAAATCTGAATTTGGTGAAATCACAAGACGCGTATCTTTCGCCTGCAGACCTGTTTCATAGGCCTGCATAGACCGATAGAACGCAAAGAAATCCGGGTCTCTTCCAAAGGCTGATGCAAAAATTTTGTTGCGTTCCGCGTCGCCGTCACCGCGAATACGTTCAGCTTTCTCATTTGCCTCAGCAAGAATGATGGTGCTTTCTCGATCCGCCTTCGCGCGTATTCGATTGGCTTCGGCGGAACCTTCTGCACGGAATTCCGCGGCTTCGCGTTGACGCTCTGTCTGCATCCGGCGATAAACCGCTTCACTGTTCGCTTCCGGCAAGTCTGCACGTTTGATGCGCACATCAACAACTTTAATACCGAGATCCTGGGCATCCTGATTAACCTGTTCGGTAATCGTCTGCATCAGGTCTTCACGATTGTCGCGCACCACATCCTGAAAAGTCGCGGAGCCGAGTGCCCGGCGCAAAGATGATTCAAGGAAGGCACCAAGGCGTCTTCGTGCTTCTAACTCCGTACGAACCGTCTTGTAGAATTCAAGAGGGTTCGTGATGCGAAATCGCGCGAACGCATCAACCACCAGACGCTTCTGATCAGATGCAATAACCTCTTGCGGAGGCGTGTCGAGATCCAGGATGCGCTTATCAAAATAATCCACAGTCTGGGCGATCGGAATTTTCCAATGCAATCCTGGCTTTGTGATCACGGCATTTTCAACTGGACGACCGAATTCCAGGACGATGGCCTGTTCGGTTTGGCGAACGACAAAAGCAGAGAAATATGCGCCTGCTGCAGCCAATCCTAATATGACGATGAAAAATCCTAGCACAAATCGCATGTTATTGGCCTCCACTTGATTTTCGCGTCATTTCGTTGAGTGGCAAATAGGGGACCACGCCGGATCCAGCTTTACTGTCGAGTATGATTTTATCGGTTTTACTCAGAACGCGTTCCATGGTCTCAAGGAACAAGCGCTTGCGGGTAACATCGGGCGCTTTTCTATATTCCTCATAGATCTTTTCAAAGCGTGCAGCCTGACCTTTTGCCTCGGCAATCGTTTGTTGTCTGTAAGCTTCGGCTGCCTGCAATGACCGTTCTGCTTCACCGCGTGCTTTCGGAACCACTTGGTTGGCATATGCTTTAGCTTCGTTCTGCAAGCGCTCCTGGTCAGCACGCGCAGCCTGAACATCCCGGAATGAATCGATCACTTTCGTTGGAGGATCGACCTTTTGAAGGCGGACTTTGTCGATTTTGATGCCGGCCTTGTACTGATCCAGCGTTACTTGCATCAACGCCATAACAGCCGCCTCAGTTTTTTCGCGTGCCTGTGTCAGGATCGGTTGAATGTCACTTTGACCGACGACCTCCCGCATTGAACTTTCAGCAACTTCTTTTACGGTCGTGTCAGGGTGCTGGATGTTAAAGAGATAATCTTCAGCATTATTGATGTACCAAACGACAACAAAGTCGACATCAACGATGTTCTCGTCGCCTGTCAGCATCAGACTTTCCTGTTCGACATCCCGGATATTGCCTCTGGAAACGCCGCCCAAGGGCGTGGTCATGCCAATCTGCACCTCACGGCGTTTTGTAATGTCGGGCGTCATAACCTCTTCGACTGGATATGGAAGACGAAAATGAAGGCCAGGGCCTTCCCAGCGCACATATTCGCCAAAGCGCAGCACAATACCGCGCTGATTGGGGTTTACTTTGAAGGTAAAGGCATAAAAGCCGACAATCCCAATGCCGATAACAGCAATAAGCAGCCAAACCGCGCTTGGAATGCCTGTTCCACCGCTGCCCGGCATGACCCGCTTAAGCTTGTCCTGGCTACGTTTGAGTATTTCTTCTAAATCCGGCTGCTGTTGACCACCGCCGCCGCCGCGCGGCCCTTGTCCCCAGGGACTCTGCCCCCATGGACCGCCATTATTGCTGCCACTCTTCCAGCCACCGTCGCCGTCATTATTCCAAGACATCCAAGCTGCCTTTCATACCTGTCGTTGTGCCCAAGCCGGGTAATTGCCCCAGTTTTACGCTTGGCATGCTGATATTGATCAGTGCCCTGCTCAAAAGCGCCGCCTCGGGGAATCTATAAGGTCAAGTTACGCTTATAGGGCAAGGGGGGATTATCCGCAAACCGAGATCGTGACTTGGGTGGTACCAATCAAATGTTCAAGATGAGGTGCCATAATCTTTGTACATTGATCCAGCTGTTTCAAGCTTAATGGTCAACGTTTGGCATCTCCATGTTGGCATTGATGAGTATTTGGAATGAAAGGTTAATGCAGCTTTCGCAGCATTAAAGCATTTCATTTGCTTGCGCACGGCCGGTTTTTACCCTGCCGTAGAACCTTTGCGGTCAAAGATGTGCAAGGTCGCCTCATAATCATCCCGTTCACCACGTGTCAGTTTTTCACAAGCTGTTTCGGACCAATGCTCTCTCTTTAAATCAGGGAAATATGTGTCGCCCTCCGGCTTGCCGTGCACACGCGTCAGGTATATGCGATCAGCCTTGTCAAGCAGTGATAAATATATTTGCGCTCCACCAATAACCATGATCTCACACACACCGTCACGCTGCGCAATACCGCGAGCATAATGGATAGCATCATCAGTTGTTAGCATAACAATTGCCCCTGCCGCCTCGAAACCGGTTTGGTATGTCACAATGATATTCGTGCGCCCATCAAGTGGTTTCTTGAGTGACTGAAATGTTTTGCGTCCCATTATGATTGGCTTGCCAAGTGTTATTTTACGAAAACGCTTGAGGTCGGATGGTAAATGCCACGGCAGGTGGCCATCCCGGCCAATTACACCATTTTCGGCGATGGCGACCACAAATGCCAATTTAATATCGTGCAAAGCCGCCGCCTTTCCAAAATAAGAGACACTGGTAGAATCGGGATTTTCCCCGTTTATGCCGGAGACCTGCAGTTGAATGTGGCGAGCTGAAAAAAGCCATGTCGCTTCAATATCGTGTTTTGATAATACTGATCTCTCAGATCAGCATTGCTGAGCAGCTCAAATGATTCTCGTTGCCGATCGTGCGAAGGATATGCTCATGCAACTTTAGTTTTCTGGCGTACGTTTTATCATTGGAGTGCTTTGCCATCAGCGTAGTATGTGAACGCAAAACGTCACTGCGATGCGGGCGCTCATCTGATTGAAGCGCCTTTCAGCATGACACTCGCAATTATCTGGTATGCTGCGGGCATACTTTACAGACTCTATCAAAGCCTTTAGTTACGCCGCTGGATCTTGCGCAGCCGTTTGCAGGGACGAGCTGTAACCGTACAGCTGACAGCTCCTTTTGCACCTTTGCAACTGACACTTTTACCGCGCGCGTAGCGCCATTTTCCCCATGTTGGTCCATATTCCCAAGCTGTAAAATTGCTCCACTTACGCACGGCCGAGCGTATCGCAAGCTTTTTCGTTTTCTTCGTATTGCCGACGCCGGCGTGCTCATGTGAGACAGTGCACAGATAGCGGCCATAGCGGCGTAACTCATGGATGTTAACAAATCCAGTTTCATGAGCATAAGCATGGATGGTATTAAAGACTAACGCAATAAGCGCCAGAAACACAATTTGGACTTTTGTGTGCACAGTGAACTCCCCAATACGCGTGCATTTTTTTAGGGAAATTAACCAATTACGCCCACATAAAAACTGTGCCAGTTGCTACACATCGCCGATATTTCAAATAAGGTGCAAAAAAGCAACAAAATGTCTGATTAGACGAAAGATGCTTATTGCAGAGCGATGCGAGGCGTTAAAACGATACAAGACGTTGATATAGCATTGCTCCATCTTCTGGTTATCATGGGGAGACGTCCATCCCAAAAGGCTGCCGTCGTGTTTAAAGCCGGGTCATTGAATTCTGCAATACATCGCAGGTAGATTTTCTCCAGGGTGACAAAGATTATGAATGGATTGCGCACCTCCCACGTTTTTCCGCGTCATTGCAAAGCGGTCTTGCCAATCGCCGTTGGTGGTGAAGGCTGTTATCTGATTGACAGCAGTGGTAAACGTTATCTTGATGGGTCGGGTGGTGCGGCAGTCTCCTGCCTTGGCCATAGTGACAGGTCCGTACAAGAGGCGGTCAAGGACCAAATGGATAAGCTGGCCTTTGCGCATACCGGCTTCTTTACGTCTGAAGCTGCAGAGGAATTGGCGGACCTGCTGGTTAGCAAGGCGCCTTCGGGGATCGATCGCGTTTATTTCGTCTCCGGTGGATCTGAAGCCGTTGAGGCGGCCATCAAACTCGCGAGGCAATATTTTGTTGAGATCGGTGAACCTCAACGCCATCGCCTTATTGCGCGCCGCCAGAGTTACCACGGCAATACGCTAGGCGCGCTGAGTGCCAGCGGCAACATGCGGCGGCGCGAGCTCTTCGAGCCGTTATTGGTAGAATGTTCTCAAATCGCGCCGTGCTATGCTTATCGTGAACAGAATGATGATGAAACGCTTGAAGACTATGGATTGAGAGCTGCAAATGAATTGCAGTCTGAAATCGAGCGTGCCGGGCCTGAAAATATCATGGCCTTTATTGCCGAGCCTGTCGTTGGCGCAACGATTGGAGCTGTGCCGCCGACACCTGGCTATTACAGGCGCATTCGCGAGATCTGCGATCGATATGGTATTTTGCTGATCCTTGACGAAGTCATGTGTGGCATGGGGCGTACGGGAACCCTCTTTGCCTGCAAACAGGATGGCGTAGCACCGGATATTGTGACAATTGCCAAAGGCCTTGGCGCCGGCTATCAGCCCATTGGCGCGATGCTGTGCGCTGGCAAAATCTATGATGCCATAGCTCATGGCTCGGGCTTCTTCCAGCATGGCCATACTTACATCGGGCATCAGGCTGCATGCGCTGGAGGCGCTGCGGTATTGCGTGCATTTGAAGAGCGTAACCTTGTATCACGCGCCCAGGAACAGGGCCAAAAGCTTGAGGCTGCGCTTTACGAGCGCTTCGGTCAGCATCCGAACGTTGGTGACCTGCGTCGCCGCGGCTTATTCCGCGGCATCGAACTTGTCGCCGACCGTGGCACCAAGAGATCATTTGATCCGGCCCACAAAGTCTATGCAAAAATTAAATCTGTGGCTTTAGAACATGGCCTTATTTGCTATCCCATGGGTGGTGCCCTGGAAGAGGTGCGCGGTGATCACGTGATGCTGGCACCGCCATTTATCATTGAAGACGCGCAGATAGAAGAATTGGTTGATAAACTTGCAGTTGCAATCGACACAGCCATAGCGGATGCGGCATAGAATATTTTATCTGAGAGCATTGTGCACGCTATGCATTCTTAAGCGTAATTCATAGCAAATTTAATGTTCGTGGCAAATGATATTGTTCTGACGTCAAAGGCTGTGATATTGTTACAAAATTGCGTGTGCCATATTATATGAAGTGCATGCGAACCTTCCGCGGACGTGGTGGAATAGGTAGACACAAGGGACTTAAAATCCCTCGGCAGTAATGCTGTGCGGGTTCAAGTCCCGCCGTCCGCACCATCTCTGACAAATTGTCGTTCGATCCTTGTAAAAGGCTGAAAATACAGGAGGTTGGAGCGGTTCGACAACCGCCATTTCGATGATATGGAATGAGGTCTGTAAAATGCGAGTTTTAGGACCAATTTGCGACTCTCCTGATTGACATTATCCCAAAGATTACAGGGGTTTGAGCGGAATTCCATCGCGGTTCGATAGGTCTCCTCGAATGTGCCTTGATTTACAGCCGGTTTTTGCAGTTTTTCTTCTATCAGCAGCTTGTCTTCCTGCAGCTTTCGGATCTGGGCTTCATAGGCCGTGATGAGCGTGGGATCATCTGTCTCAACCAAACGCTCCATTACTTTCTGAGTTTTGCGCTCTAAATGAGTGAGTGTTGTTTTCAGATCGCTCTGATCTGTCTTGGCCATCTCCGTGCGTTGATCCCAAGCTTCTTGTAATAGCTCTCGGAATAATGTGAGCGTATCTTGGATACGCTGAAAGGCTTCAAAGCTAATCAGGGGCTCATGATGCCCTTTGATCAAAGATAATCCCCAATCCGGAATATCGATAAATCCGGCATAGATCGGTTTGATGAAGATCTCTCGAATACGCTGAATATGAACTTTGCCGCGATTGATCAGCGGGAAGTTTGGATGTTGCTCAAAAAAAGCGGACCACTTCGGCTTGCGTTTGCAAACGGCCGTCGGCAAAGCTTTGCGCAACCAGCCATAGCGCCTGGATCAGCGCTATTTTATCAGCTTCGCCGATCCCACAATCATCAAAGTGATGGAGATATCGAGTAGGATCAAAATCGCGTTTAGATGTAGGCATCGTAGGGCTTTAACTTGTAGGAAGCAGCCATCTATCTGGCAAGGCGCTTCTCGGTTGTTGGATTGAAACCCTTTTTATCTACAATCACCGCAATTCTTGGGGGGCAAATGGCTCGCCCTCTGTAGCGGATCATATCGCTGCTCATTGATCTTCCAAAACCATCAGCTTTTTTGTTTGGCCCCCAGCGCAGCCCGCTTTTCCGTCCCGGCTCACGATATAGAATTGCTGCTGCACTTGGTGGCAGTCAAGGAAGGCCGAACTTCAGGCCTCCCGGAGGGCTCTGTCCTTGAGGGCCGCAAAGTGCAGCGGCAGGATTGAGCTTAGCCGGGATCTTCAGCTGAACTGCGTTAAACATGCCGTTTAATATCGCGTATTTGATGCAGAATACGCACAATATCGATGTCAGTGCCGTTGCTGGCCTTGCGATAGATGATAAAATGCTTGCCAACACGCCAGAGGAAATAGCCTTCTCTGAGATGTGAAATATCATCGCCATCTTCCGGAGAGGCAACAATTACATCACAGGCATCGAGGATTTGATCTTCGTAACTGATGGCTTGAGATACAGACCATGTTTCAACAGTGTAATCCCAAACCTCGATCAGATCAGCTAGTGCACGGGGGAGCAGCCGATAGGATCTATTTTGATTGGGCGGCATGTCTATCCAGCATTTTTTGGCGATGCGCCTTGCGATCAAAAGGCCGCGGCTCTCCGCTATTCTCGCCTTCAATTATGGCCTGTACCAACGCTTGCTCACGTGCTTCCTGATCTTCGAGAACGCGTAAGGCCGCTCTAAGCACTTCACTGGCCGAGCCATAACGGCCTGAGGCAACACGTTCGGCAACAAAGGCTTCAAAATGATCACCGAGAATAACAGATGTGGCTTTGGGCATGACGGTTCTCCTTTCACATATATACGATAATATCATATATATAATCATATCGCTTCAATGAGCCAAAAACCATGTCAAGTTGCGGCAAGGGCGGGGGCACGGGGGACAGCATGTTCCCGGTCGTTCACCCCTGCCGAACGAAGCGCAGCGGAGAGAGCAAACGGTGCTGTCTACTACACGGCACACATTTTACGGAACGCCAGTTTTGTCAAACTGCCCTTAATTTGGGTATCATTTGATGTACGTTGTCTGAATCTGTATTGAAACCATTTTGGGTACTTCGATGCTTCTCGCAAACGTGATCGGTTCCTGCCCATTCTATAATTCGAATAGATGAAGGAGAATTTACTTCATTTCTCGAATGCAAGAAAAGATAATTCAATCATTTTTAAACCAATATACCAGTATTGGTCTTGGCAAGACATATTTTGTTCTGAATGCTTGAAGATGTAAACAGATCAATTCACTTCGAGAGCACACCTCTACGGTATAATCCCAAATCCCGATCAAATCAGCTAGCGCACGTGGTAGCAGCCGATAGGATCTATTCTGATTGGGCGGCACGTCTGTCTAACATGTTCTGACGATGCGTCTGACGATCAAAAGGCTGCGGTACACCGCTATTCTCGCCTTCAATAATGGCTTGAACCAAAGCTTGCTCACGGGCTTTTTGATCTTCGAGCACACGCAATGCCGCTCTGAGCACGAGGAGAATGGGAACATGTGCAAGAGGCGTTTTGGCCAAGAGCAGATCGTTGGTATTTTGGGTTAACAGCATATGCGGACGTCTGCGCGTTTTGAGTATGATCTGCCGTCAAGGCTGTGCCACTCATCAACGCTCCGCTCTATGGCATAGGGGCTGGTAAGGCACACTCAGACAGTCTGAGGTGGATACAACTTTTGCAGCTCATCATTCTTTTAAAGCATAGGTGCTGGCATTGCTTGATGATGATGGCCACGGATTGTGCAGATTGTAATGTCAGAGCATGCTGAGATCATTTGGACAGCAAAATTATCCACGATTCTTTTGTAGGTCGAAGCCAGCTTAAGTTCTTGAAACTTCTGCGTAAAAAAACAAGCAGCCGATCTGGTGCACGTGCAAGCTTGCGGGGCGGGGGCGACTCGTCCAAGTTTTGCCCAAAGATTCGTACCGTTACAGCGACGCAGTGGGGGTCGTTATACTATGAAAAATGAAACATCAGAGCCTGTTTTAAGTGCTGTTTTTGTAGATTACGACAACGTTTATCTGTCTCTCAAACGTAAAAATGAAGAGTGTGCGCGCCGTTTTGCTAAGGAATCTTACCGTTGGATCGAGGCCATTGCCTCTGGAGCACTCATCACACCTGCAAATTCGTTTTGCGGCAGTATAGACCGGCGTTTGGTTATGAACCGGTGTTACGGCAACCCTGTTCCCCGGCGGAATACATCCGATAATGCGACGGATATGAACTCATTCGCGTTTGTGCGTCATCACTTCTTGCGTTCGGGCTTTGAGGTCATTGACTGTCCGCCGCTGACGTCTCAATTGAAAAATTCATCTGACATCCGCATGGTTATGGATATACGTGACTTTCTGGATCATAAGACAAATTTTGATGAATTTATCATTCTCTCCAGCGACGCGGATTTCACACCTGTTCTGCATCGTCTGCGCGCCCATGCCAAGCGGACCGTAATATTTACGAATGATAATACGGTTGCTCCCTATACGGCCCTGAGCGATGGTGAGGTACGAGAAGCTGATTTGATTGCCCATCTCATGGGGGAGCAGATCGCATCAGAGGCGCGTGCCGTCCTGCCTAAGGGGGATGATATCGCCCGGTTGCGTGAGCAGATCATTGATCTGGTTTCCCAAATGGTGCTCGAAGCCGACCAGCCGGTGCCGCTTGAGGTGTTGGCTGAGCGCGCAACACGCGTGCTGGGGCATGAACATACAGTTGGCACACACTGGGCTGGTGTAGGGAGTTTTCGTGAATTTCTCACTGCCCATCTTCCAGAGAGCATAAAGCTTACGGATGATCCGCCGTATCTGGCTTTCGAAACCGCGCGCGCGTTGCCATCAAGGCCGCTTCCAATGACTGGTCTGCAGTTGGAGCAGCATGGCTTCGATGAGGTGGCTGCAGCGCAGATTTCTGAGACTCACGGAACGCGGCATTCTGCACCCGCTCTACAGTCTAACGATATTGGCCATAGCGCTTTGAATACGGCTCAGATTGCAGGTGACCATGCTGCATCGCAGCTGCCGCAACCGTCGCTTGGTGAGCAGACTGCCGCATCTGAAAAGACAAATGCCGGCCTTGCAAATCTTGAGCACTCTAATGCCGGTCGGACAGAGGGTTCAACGTCGAGTGATCTGCAAGAGTCCATATCCCGGATTCATGCAGCTTGCGAGGCGCCCCCTTTTTCGCCTCCTGAGTATCGTGCGATATTCTCCATATTGGAGAAGGAAATTCGCGAAAACCAACTTCAGGGTGTAAAAACCCTTCAAAATGTTTCATCTCACGCAGCCGAGATTGGTATTAAAACTTCTCAAGATGAAGCACGTTATGTGCTTGATGCAGTCACTGAAGGGGACCCCTGGCTAGATCAGGGGACATCTGCAACGTTGTTTGCGAAACGCTTTCGTAACCATGTTGTACGGCGCTGTAAGGAATATGGTTTGAACTTATCAGCCAGTGAACTTGACTTGATTGATGCTTGGTTTGCTGCAACACCTAAATCTGATCATGAGGTGCGTTCTACTTCTCAGCAACCATCTGCTGCGGTTTCAGGCGATGGCGCGCAGCCTGCCACGTCGCATGCTGCATTGCCGGCACAGCGACAGGCTCCTGCCGCGGCTGATTTTGCTCATGCACAAACAAAACCTGGACAGCAAGGGGGGCCGGATTGGTGGCGGAGCGGTCATGACAGCAATTCATCCGGTGCTCATCAGGGGGCTGCCCTGGCCGAGTCTCAATCGCAGGTGGTGGCGGGCGCGGAAAATCATGTTGTCCAGTCTGGTTCACATCAGTCTGGCCCACATACCAGATCACAGTCTGCAACGTCAGACCAGGAAGAGTTTCCCCGTATCGTGCGTAATCGCTTGCGTGGATGAGCCTATGAAGCTTCGGGTTTAAGGCAGCACATGCTGCCGCACTATCTACATGGTTGCGGAAAAATTTCTTTTTTCACCAGGGTGGTACATTCTGTACCATCCTACACGCTTGATAAAAGATCTAAGTCATTGTAATCCATAACTATGCCGCAATAGCACAATTGGTAGTGCACCTGATTTGTAATCAGGGGGTTGGGGGTTCGAGTCCCTCTTGCGGCACCAATAAAATCAGATACTTAGCTGCGTAGCTGAGATTTCTGATGTTACCTGCAGGGGAGACAGGTGAAAAATTGATCCCGAGATCTTGCTTCTTGCACCGAAAAACTCCGGCCACAGGTCAGGACAAATCGAAATTATAATTTATGATATCAAGAACAGGGCGTTAATTTAATGAGCTCTGGTTCCTGGAGGCATCAAGGTTGGCGGTAGAAATCAAGCCGCCATATAAAGGCTGGAAACATAGCTGCAATGAGCCAATCACGCAGAAGCCAAAAACTTGTAGCCGAGTACCGTTGGTACATGGAACGGAAAGACTTTAAAGCCAGTCTTTAACCACGAAGAACGCCTGCGGGACTAAAAAATCTATTTCTGTCAGACTTGCGCGGCAAACGTTTGTGGGCTCCAAAGTCTTGTGTTTCAACGGCGGAAGATTTCTTACGCTTCTGCATTATGGTGCAAAATATCGTAACAGACTTTGAATTGTTACTTTGGCACGATTAGGCTTATGACAAGCTGTCATATTGCATTTATATGAAATGTGTCAAAATTAAGAATGCGGGACATTAAGAGGGAATAGATCCTGTCATGTGTGGCATCGTCGGAATTATTGGAGCCAAGCCTGTTGCAGCTGATCTGGTTGAAGCATTGAAACGCTTGGAGTACCGCGGCTATGACTCGGCCGGGGTTGCGACCGTCATTGGTGGTCAGTTTGATCGCCGGCGTGCGGAAGGCAAGCTGTATAACCTTGCGACGCGTTTGCAGGCAGAGCCTTTGAGTGGATTGACAGGTATCGGACATACCCGCTGGGCTACGCACGGCAAGCCGACGGAGGATAATGCGCATCCTCATATGAGCAAGGACGTCTCGGTCGTGCATAACGGGATTATCGAAAATTTCCGTGAGTTGCGTGATGAGCTGATCGCGGCAGGGCATGTTTTTCATTCAGATACAGATACAGAGACAGTCGTCCATCTTATCAGTCATTATATGCATCAGGGCGCAGGTCCCGTGGAGGCTGTGGGGCAAGCGCTGATACGTTTGAAAGGGGCATTCGCTCTCGGAATTATCTTTGCCTCGCATGAAAATTTGATGATCGCGGCGCGTCAAGGCAGTCCGCTGGCCATTGGTCATGGTGATGGTGAGATGTATCTCGGCTCAGACGCCATTGCGCTGGCGCCGTTTACATCATTGATCACCTATCTCGAGGAGGGGGACTGGGCTGTCATCTCGCGCCGTGATGTGACGATCCGCGATCGTGACGGCCAGATTGTTCAGCGGCCGATCACAACATCGGTTGCAAGCGCTCTGACGGTTGATAAAGGCAATCACCGTCATTTCATGCACAAGGAGATTCATGAGCAGCCTGAGGTCATCAGCCATACATTGTCAAATTATATCGATATGGCCGGGCAGCAACTGCATCAACTCGATGTTGGCATCGATCTGAATAAAATTGACCGGGTGACGATTTCAGCCTGTGGGACAGCGTATTATGCGGGGCTGATTGGTAAATACTGGATTGAACGCTATGCCCGTTTGCCTGTCGAAATCGATGTGGCTTCTGAAATGCGGTATCGCGAGCCGCCGTTGCCGGCGGATGGTCTTGCGCTTTTTATATCGCAATCCGGTGAAACCGCTGACACACTTGCTGCCCTGCGTTATTGCAAGGCCGCGAATCAGCGGATCGCCTCAGTTGTGAATGTGCGGACCTCGACGATTGCGCGCGAGTCCGATGTTGTATTGCCGACGCTGGCAGGTCCTGAAATCGGAGTTGCCTCCACGAAAGCTTTTACCTGCCAGTTATCTGCAATTGCTTGTTTTGCACTGTCATTAGCACGTGCGCGAGAAACAATTTCCGTAGCAGATGAAAAGGAAATGGTGAGCGCGTTAAGTGAGATACCACGTCATATCGCGACAATGCTACGTGATGAAGCACCCTACGTTGCTCTCGCACATGAATTGGTCAAGGCTAGCAATGTGCTTTATCTTGGACGTGGCATCAATAGCCCAATCGCCCTTGAGGGCGCACTTAAACTTAAGGAAATTTCTTATATCCACGCTGAAGGCTATGCTGCTGGTGAATTGAAGCATGGGCCGATTGCATTAATTGATGAAAAAATGCCCGTTATTGTTGTGGCCCCTAAAGACGCGTTGTTTGACAAAACGGTATCCAATATGCAGGAGGTGGCTGCGCGCGGCGGTCGTATTGTGCTCGTGTCAGACGCCACCGCTGATGACGTGGGATGCGAACTTCTTGCCCACCTGAAAATGCCTATATCCCATCCATATACAAGCCCAATACTTCATGCGGTGTCAGTGCAGCTTATCTCGTATCACACCGCATCCATGATGGGAACGGATGTGGATCAGCCGCGCAATCTTGCTAAATCCGTAACCGTTGAGTGACGATAACTCTTGATGAGTGCTATAAGGTCATGCGTGCAGGCCAGAATCGTTATATACGGCAAATATGAGGATTCTTAGCTTGCGATTGCTCTAAACGTGTTGTGTTGCCATATATACGTCGCAGACGATCTGTATCAGTCTGTTCAGAGATCAGATATTGGTTCTTTGTTGAGGCAATTAAAATTTGTTTTGCGGCTATTTGTGATGCAAGTCCACAAAAGGGAGGTGACCATGGTTCTTAAGACCTGCAGGTTTCACATTCTCCTGTTTTTTTTATGTTTCACCTGGAGCGCAACCGGCACGTCACTTGAGGTTCTGGCCGCACAGAAGAAACAAGCTAAATTAACCCTTAAAGAAGCGAAAGAGCGCCTGCGGTCTGGCTATGATGCTTTACAGGCTCAGAAGCCGAAAGACGCAGCTTCTGCCTTTTCTCAGGCTCTAAGATCCGGGCATCTTAGCAGAAATGAAATTGCAAGAGCGCTTTATTATCGCGGTCAGGCCTACCGTTTACTCAAAAAGCCGGCAAATGCCATTGCCGACTTCAATGGGGCCATATGGCTTGAAAATGCACTTTCCAAGCGAGATCGCGCCGAGGCTTTGAAAATGCGCGATGCAGCTTATAATGATGCGGGGATTGGGCGTAGGCCTTCCAGTTCGAATACGGCATCTATTGCCGCCAAACCTAGTTCGCAACCTTCCATAGCGCAGCCTTCCATAGCATTAAGCACAGCTTCGGACTGGCAACCAACGGAGACAAATGCGAATTCGGATGCTGCAAAGGATACAAATTCCTTTGGTTCATTTTTTGGCGGGTTATTCACTCCCGGATCCAATAATAAGAATTCCACGGCGCCATCCCAAAATCCTCCTACTCGTTCGGCATCGTCGGCCTGGACTTCAAGCACACAAGCAGCTTCTCCTCCTGTTGTGCGAAAGAAGCCGGTAAAAACTTTGGGCGCTTATGTTATTCAAATCGCGTCCTTGAGAAGCGCTGCCCAGGCGCGGACACTGGCCCGAAAAATTACGCGGGAGCATGCCGGTTTGCTGCAAGGCCGTAAACCTCAGGTTGAGTCGCAAGTTGTCGGCAACATGGGCGTATTTTATCATGTACGTATCAGGCAGTGGCCCAGTAAAGCGGCTTCCCGCCAATTGTGCAAAAAACTTCTTGCAACTGGCTTGGATTGCCTTGTGTCAGGTTAAAGCCCCATTTAGCTTCGCAGTTTTGGCAATGATCAAGTTGATACGAGATAGCTTCTAAGGCTTCTGATCCTCTTGCTTTGAAGATGACGTGCTTCTAAATGTGCCTTTCATAAGATTGGCGGCTTTGAGATCTGGGAAAAGTTCCTGTATAATATGGCGTGATCGGATAGGTTTGGTTTCAACAAATGGAAGTGGCCGGCACATATCGATGGCGGCTACGCCCAGTCGGGCTGTCAAAGCCCCAACAAATGCGCCCTCACCGAGCCTCCGGGAGACACGGCGCATAATGTCCTGCCCGAGAAATTGGCCAAACAGATCGTCTGTCAGTGCAATTGCGCCGGTGGCTGCAACGTGCATAACAATGCGCCATAGGAGCTGAATACCTCCAAGCAATCCAGGCCGGCCTCCATAGGCATCCGCAAGACGGCGTACCATGCGTACGTTTTCTGCAAGAGCGAACAAAGTCACCAGGAGAGGAACCGGCACAACGGCAGTGACAACACCAATCCGCCGTGCAGATTCGTAAATGGCAAGCTTGGCCTGCTTATCAGCCTGGGTCAGCAGAACGCGATCAGCAAGGCCGATAAGCTTGCCTGTCTCTTTCATATGGCGTTCTTCTTCGCGAAAGGCCGCCAAGCCCCATTTGCCGGCTTTGCGGCCCTTTGCGAGCGCTGTCAGGGCACGTATTGTAAGTTCTTCTTTCTTGCGATCGCCTGTTGCCAAGGCGGTTTCGGCATCTTTGCGGATTTTCGATAGGCGCGCCATGCGCAAGATGCCAAATACTTCCTTTAACATCAGGACGGCTGCTGCTGCGAAAGCGGTGGCCAGCAGGCCTTGAGCCATCCAGCCAACCCAGTCCTCACGATTAAGCGCAACAGCCGTGAAACGCGCGAACCAAACCCCGGTGGCTAGCAAAAACAGTGAAAACATAGCGGAAAACAGTAGCAGCCCCCATTTGATTCCACGATTAAGCGGTTTAGCAGAGGCTGTCGTGGCAGGTGATGCGGGAGGCTGCGGGGAGGAAGTGGCTGAGTTGTCAGCATCGTCAGTGGAAACGGGCGCGCCGCTCTCATCGTGTACTTCCGCTCGCGATTGTTCCGTCGGCGCTAGAGCCGGATCATTGGCGTCGAAGACGCGGGGTTTGCGTGGCGAGGGACCGGAAGTCATGTGAGACGGTCTCCAATAAGATAACGAACAGCCTGGTCAAGACCGGTATGCGGCCATAGGGGCGGCTGCGCCAAATGTGTTTCTTCAGGCCGTGGTGGTTGAAAGCGCACAAATTGCAGGGCACCGGTTTGAAATGCGTCCTTATCGAAAATGTCATATGTATCGTCAGGCAGGTCTCCTGGGAAAACAGCGGCCATTGTTTGGCCGTTAAATGTTTTGCCGGCAGAACTTTCACCAGGCTGCGGCCGACCGCGAATGCAGGGTATGCTGTTGGGGCCAACATTATAGTCAACGTCTTCTGTTGCACGGAGCGAAGCCAGGGCGCTCACTTCAAAGTTGGCACCGGCATCATTCACCCGTTTCACAGCCCGGCTGAGAAGCACGCTCATCACTTCTTGCAGTTTGCGATAATTGGAGCCATGGATGAGGTCGGCTTTGGTGGCGGCAAACATAACGCGTTCGATGCGCCGGCCAAGCAGGCGCCCAAGCCAGGATTGACGTCCTGGTCTGAAGGCACGGAGAGCACCAAGCATGGCGGTTTCCAGCTCTTGGATGGCCTCTGCGCCACCGTTGAGCGCACCCAATACGTCAACCAGAATGATTTGGCGATCGAGTGATTTAAAGTGGCGTTCAAAGAAAGGGCGCACGACCTGTGACTTGTAACTCTCAAAGCGCCGCGACAGTAGGGCTCCAAGTGTGCCAGGGCGTATCGGTCCATCCGGCGATGCAACAAGAGGAAAGAATGTCAGTAGCGGCGAGCCATCAAGTTCGCCCGGTAATAAAAAACGGCCAGGACTGATAAAACGTGCAAACCGCTTATGATCCTTGATAGAAGCCAGGTGGTCCGTGAAAAGCTTAGCGCCTTGAATAGCAACCCTTTCATCTGCGGCCTCGTCCAACGTGCGTTCGTGAATAAAAGCAAGCCATGCCTCGGTGCGCTTGTCAGACGGGCGGCGGGCTTCTGTTTCATTCATGAGCCGTGACCAGTCTTGGTAGCTTTGATTCAATAAGCCCAGATCAAGCAGCCATTCTCCGGGATAATCAACAATATCTACGTGCAAACGCCGGGATAAGCCGGCCGCGCGCCGAAGAAGATCACTGGCCTCCCATTCCAAAGTCAGACGCAACTGACTGATATGGCGTGTGCTTTCCGGCCAACTGGGGACATCGTCCTGAAGCATTGCCAGGTGTTGCTCATAGGCAAAGCGCGGCACATCATCATCAGGTTGCGGCTCCAGAAAGGCCCGGAACCCCTCAAGATGTCCCAGCGGTAACATTGGTGATGCATTCATGTTCGTCAGTGCGTGGACCAATGCGGTGATGAAGACCGTTTTGCCGGCGCGTGACAGCCCAGTGACGCCGAGGCGCAGTGAGGGCGTTACCATGTCTGACATAGCGGTGCCAGTATCGCGGAACGCATCTAAGGCGGAATCACTAAGGTCGGAAAAACGCACGTAGATTATACTCAGATTTATCGTGAAAGCGATGCCGTTTACTTCGGGTACACTGCTTGCGTATGGCCGTGATTTTACGTCTGCTGTTATTACAGCGTGCTGTAAATACCATAATCACATAAGCCACATTGATCGTGCAATCGCATTAAAGTGGCAAGGCGGTGTGTGTTATGCGCGCAACTTGTGCATCACACGCCATCCAGATGCTGCGAAACAGCCCGGAAAACATCTGCAAACATCTCCGGTGTTAAACGGCCTGTATTCGTATTATAGCGCGAGCAATGATAGCTGTCGAACAACAGAATGCCTTCCGCTGCCGCATGCGATGCGCCGTGTGCAAATTTGAATTGTGATTTGCGATGGCCGAGCGCAACAACCACAGCATCATGAGCAATGCGTCCCAGCGCGACGACAGCTTTCAGATTAGGAAGGCTGGCGATGCGTGCGGTAAGAAACTCCCTGCAGGTATTGATCTCGGCAGCCGTAGGCTTGTTCTGCGGTGGCAGGCAGCGGACAGCGTTTGTGACCATGCAGCCTGTGAGCTGCAACCCGTCATTGGGATCGGCGCGGTAGATGCCTTCTGTAAAGCCAAAATCAGCAAGAGTCTGGTATAGAAGATCTCCAGCATAGTCGCCGGTAAAGGGGCGGCCTGTTCTATTGGCACCGTTCATGCCGGGGGCGAGGCCGACCACCAGAAGATGCGCAGAGGATGGACCAAAAGACGGCACTGCACCATTAAACCATTCAGGATGTGCAGACTGGCATTGCGTGCGAAGGTCAACCAATCTTGGGCATAGTTTGCATAAGCGTTTTGGTTCTGAAGCACGATCCATTCAGATTACATTTTCCGAAGTCTGCATCGAAGCAGGCCAGGGCGCTGCAGCCCGATAAACATGCAATTCTCGCATCAGCTATCGTCTTAGGAACACAGTGAATGCAATAAATTGGCGCCTTTATAAGTTATCGGCAAAATCATCTGCTATATCTTCAAACCGGACGGGACCAGCAGCAGGTGGACGCGCTGGAGGGCGTGTTGCTGGTTGCATAGCAGGTTGCTTTGTAAGCGGTTGCCGCGGCCCGTCTTGGTCGCGACAGATAACATCTTCGAGATCTGCAAGATCGATGAATTGGTCAGCCTGGCGGCGAAGCTCATCCGCAATCATTGCCGGTTGTGTTTGAAGTGTTGACACAACGCTTACCCGCTTGCCCATCTCTTGTAAGGTTGCAACAAGAGCGCGAAAATCACCATCACCGGTAAATAAAACAATATGATCAAGATTGGGCGCAAGTTTCATTGCATCTACGGTGAGCTCAATATCCATATTGCCTTTAATTTTACGGCGGCCGCTTGCGTCCGTAAATTCCTTGGTTGGCTTCGTGACCATAGTGTAGCCATTGTAATCAAGCCAATCTATAAGTGGGCGTATTGAGGAGTATTCCTGGTCTTCAGCCAGCGCTGTGTAGTAGAGTGCGCGTACCAAGTGGCCTTTTTGACGGAACTGCTTAAGTAAACGTTTGTAGTCAATATCAAAACCAATAGATTTCGCAGTGGCATATAAATTGGCACCATCAACAAAAAGTGCAATTCTTTCAGATTGGTAAAAATGCATTAATCACCTCTAGAAAATTGGTAAATTCGCTTCATGGGAAGACACCATCCAAGATCTTCTCTGCATGCAGCTGTGGTGTTGTATCTCTTTTGGTCTCATCCAAATCGATCTTTGAATAATACTGATGAAAATCTTTGTAATACTTTCGAACAATATCAGATACATTTTTAAGCGATGTCGTTAGATATGTTCAATTTTACGACAGGAAAAGCCTTATTTTGGTCGCGCCGATTAGCTTTAATGTCGCAGCAAGCATGGTTTTACAGTCAGGATAGGGGGAGTTGATTTCAATTTAACATTGTTGCCTCATTGTTCGCGGAATTGTCAGGAGGTCTTGTCAGAAACCGGATTTGCGCATTTAATTTTAAGAGTCCGTCCTTAAAATTAGCCAGTAAAATCAACGCCTCTCAATGCTCTGCATTATTGATTGTGGGATAGTCGGCATAAAGAGAGAAGCACAACTAAGGGGGTAAATTTCATATTTACGGACCTCGCTCACTCAAGGATCTGAATCATAAGTGATTCTGATGACTCAACATTTTTACGGACAGGCTCTAAGCGTCTTTGGGATTGCTCATAAGCATTAATGTGTATAAATACCTATCAATTTGAGCTTACAGTTTTAACTTAACAGCAGACACGCATGTGTTGCTACAAATTATCTTTGTGTGCATCTTGATTATGTTGTTCTTTGCAGACATTATACGATGACATACAGGTGATATTATTTTCCTTAATGTACTATGACGTCTTGAAAGCAGTCTATTCGCAAGCGCTTTTGTGCGTATAGCCACGCTTAACCCCTGGAGCATATTATTATGGCACGTGTAACCGTCGAAGATTGTGTTGATAAGGTTGACAACCGTTTCGAACTTATTCTGCTCGCTGCTCATCGTGCACGTTCCATCGCGAACGGCAGCCCCATTTCCGTTGAGCGGGAAAACGATAAAAATCCAGTTGTCGCACTCCGTGAAATTGCGCATGAAACAGTTGCTGCTGAAGATATGCGTGAGGGTTTGATCCATTCAATTCAGAAAAATGTCGAAGTGGACGAGCCGGAAGAAGGTGCGGCTCCGGTTCTTATAACTGAGCGTCGTGCTCCGATGCTTGGACGTGATGATCAGTCGACCGACACAATCGTTGATGTGTTGACCGAAGAGCAATTATTACGTGGTATGGAAAGCCTGACTCCAACCGAGCCGTCTGCAGCCATCGGCGGCGGAAATGGTAATGGTCGTGGACGGCAGTAAATAGCTTAATAATACTTTTTTAAAGCGCGGTTGGTGCTGCAAAAACTAGCCGCGCTTAGTGAACCTTTAGCTATTTTGCTTGTATGGCTCAGGCATCTGGTATGCCTGAAAATTCTAGGTTAAACTTCAAAAAAATTAATTTACTGCGATCGTCAAAACGCGGAGATGCGAGATGATGCGCCAGTATGAATTGGTCGAACGTGTCTTGGCCTACGATGCAGGTGCAGATGAGGCTATACTGAATCGCGCCTACGTCTATGCGATGAAGGCGCATGCGAACCAAAAGCGTGCGTCTGGTGATCCTTATTTCAGTCATCCGCTTGAAGTTGCTGCAATCCTTACTGAGCTCAAGCTGGATGATGCAACGATCACCACGGCATTGCTGCATGATGTCATAGAGGACACAGATGCAACGCGGGCGGAAATTGACCGTCTGTTCGGCCCCGCAATTGGTGCATTGGTTGACGGTCTGACGAAAATAAAACGCCTTGACCTTATTACTAAAAAAGCTGAACAGGCGGAAAATTTCAGAAAACTGCTAATTGCAATTTCCAGTGATATTCGTGTTTTGCTGGTCAAGCTTGCGGACCGGCTGCATAACATGCGGACGCTTGGGTATGTTAAGCCTAAAACACAGCAGCGTATTTCCAGTGAAACGCTTGATATTTATGCGCCGCTTGCCGGACGGATGGGAATGCATGCCGTTCAGGAAGAGCTCCAGGATCATGCTTTTCGCTGGCTGCATCCTGAGGCATATCGTGCCGTTAATGAGCGTCTTGCGGCGCTGCACGAGCGCAATGCTGGGTTGATTGGCAAGATTAACGCGGAATTAGAGCGCGAACTTGCCACTGTTGGCATCGCCGGACAGATTTCAGGGCGCCGTAAAACACCCTATGCTGTGTGGCAAAAAATGGAGAATCGGCAGATTTCTCTTGAGTTACTGTCAGATATTTATGGTTTCCGTGTTGTTGTAGAGAATGTTGGTGATTGTTATGGCATCCTTGGTCTCGCGCATACCAAATGGCGCGCGGTGCCTGGACGTTTTAAGGATTACATTTCAACGCCGAAACGAAATGGCTATCGTTCTCTGCATACAACAATTGTTGGTCCGCAACACCAGCGCGTTGAACTGCAGATTAGAACGGCACAGATGCATCAAGTTGCCGAATATGGCGTTGCAGCGCATGCGAATTACAAAACGGCTAAAGGTCAGGTGCGTGAAGCGGGGCCTGTTGATAAAGACAGCGGTCCCTACGGCTGGCTTCGGCATCTTGTAGAAACGTTGTTAGACGGGAATCCGGAAGAGTTTCTTGAACACACCAAGCTTGAACTGTTTCATGATCAAGTTTTTTGCTTTACGCCGAACGGCAGGCTGATTGCGCTTCCGAGCGGCGCCACACCGATTGATTTCGCTTATGCCGTCCACACGGAGGTCGGCAATACTGCAACTGGTGCTATCGTCAATGGGCGCCAGTTGCCACTCTCAACCATTCTGCAGAATGGTGATGAGGTTCATATCCAGTGCTCAAAAAGTCAGACACCGCCATTGGCATGGGAGCGCATCGCGGCAACAGGGCGTGCGCGTGCAGCGATACGGCGGGCTGCACGCCATGCCTTGAAGCAACAATACGTAGAACTTGGGCATCGTCTTTTATCTGCGGCCTGCCGTAAGGTTAATATTACCTTTTCGACAGACCTTCTGCAGAATGCGCTGGATCGCTATTCAGCTTCCAGCGTTGATGCCGTTTTGATTGCGATTGGTCGTGGCGAGCTTGAGCTCAAGGACGCACTGAGAGGCATTGCACCGGATGCTGTGGAGGCAGCTCTGCCGATACGTCCGGACTACATCCCCCGCAATCGCCATGATTATGATAAGGGCAAAAATTCCGGGTTTCATAGGCACCAAGCTACAAACTCAGAATTGAATATGAGTGAAGACGGTAAAGGGGGGGGGCAGGAGCAGGTATCAGGTGTCCCAATACGAGGGCTCACAAGTGATGTTCCTATCAGTCTTCAAGAAGGCGGAGCCGTTCCAGGTGACCGTATTGTTGGTGTTTTGGTGCCAAACGAGGGCATTAAAATATTCCAGATTCACTCTCCCAAGCTGCGTGCATATGAAAGTGAAAACTGGATTGATGTGACTTGGGATATTGACCCCGAAAAACCAGAGCGTTTTCCTGCGCGCCTCAATATGATTGCGGTGAATGCGCCTGGTTCTCTTGCGCAAATTGCCCAGGTCATCAGCGATGGAGACGCCAATATTGATAATTTGCGCATGCTTGATCGTGCGTCTGATTTTACGGAAATGATCATGGAAATCGATGTGTGGGATCTGGAGCACCTCAATTGTATTATTGCGGGGCTTCGCAATCAGCCCTCCGTCAGCAGGGTTGAGCGCGTCTTCGAGTAGAATTTGATTCCTGTGGTTGCTAATGCGGCATATAAATCAAAGAAATGTCTTTCAATCAACGGATACATAACCAAGGACGATAGAGAAGTGATTGCACATCAGCGCCTTGGCGTGAATATCGATCATGTTGCAACGGTACGCAATGCGCGCGGTGGCTGGCATCCTGATCCCGTCCGTGCAGCACACATTGCAGTTGCAGCCGGTGCCGATGGGATTACGGCGCATTTAAGGGAAGATCGGCGTCATATTGCAGATTCTGATGTTACGCGTTTAAAAGAAGAACTTACGGTTCCTCTGAATTTTGAAATGGCGCCAACTGAAGAAATGCTGGATATAGCACTTAAGCAGCGGCCGCATGCGTGTTGTCTTGTGCCTGAGCGCCGCGAAGAGCGAACGACGGAAGGCGGGCTTGATGTTGTCGCGGGGGCAAACAGCCTGAAAAAAATTGTATGTGAACTGCGGGCTGCGGGTAGCCGTGTCTCCTTGTTCATTGAGGCGGAGGAGCGCCAGATTGAGGCTGCCGCAGCACTTGGTGCTGACATTATCGAAATTCATACCGGGCGCTATTGCGAACTGGCCTTGGAACAGAACGCTGCAGCGCGGAAGGTAGAACTTGATCGTATCATGCAAGCGGCGCATCTTGCATATGCTGCAGGGTTAGAGGTGCATGCGGGACATGGATTGACCTATGCAACCGTGCCGCAAATCTCTCAAATTATAGAAATTGTTGAACTTAACATTGGGCATTTTCTTATTGGGGAAGCGATTTTCCTCGGTCTGCCGGAAGCGGTTCGCCGGATGCGGGGCGTTATGGATGAGGCGCGGCGGCAATCATCAAGTTGATGGCCGGATCTAAATTAAAGGACAAAAAATGATTCTCGGCATTGGCAATGACATGGTCGATATCCGCCGCATTGAGGCAACGCTCCAGCGTTTTGGTGATCGCTTTACGGATCGTATTTTTACTGAAGTGGAGCGTGCCAAGTCCAATCGCCGGCGGCTCAAGGCTGCGTCATATGCCAAGCGTTTTGCTGCCAAGGAGGCGTGTTCAAAGGCCCTAGGCACAGGGCTGCGCCGCGGTGTGTTCTGGCGTGACATGGGTGTTGTTAATCTGCCGGGCGGAAGGCCGACTTTGCATTTGACGGGAGGGGCGGCATCCGTGCTCGCCGGTATGGTGCCGGCAGGTCACCGGCCTCAGATTGATCTGACAATCACAGATGATTTTCCTTGGGCACAGGCGGTTGTGGTCATTTCGTGTACGCTACCCGGGAATTGAGCCTCTCAACGTTCAAATATGGGCACTTTGTCGGGTAGCAGCGAACGAATTGCATTGGTAAGCTATACAAGCTATAGCCGTGCAGTAGCCATATGATAACACTGAGCACCGCCATGACTGTGGGGGCGGGTCATGGAGAGGGGATTTATGAGCTTCGGTAGTAGTGTCAAGCCCACGACGGAAAACGGGGTGTGGGAAACGATAAAAGTCGTCATCCAAGCGCTCATTTTGGCGATGATCGTTCGCGTTTTCTTTTATCAGCCGTTTAATATTCCTTCAGGCTCGATGAAAGCCACTCTTCTGGTCGGTGATTACCTGTTTGTTTCCAAGCTATCATATGGTTACAGTCGCTATTCCTTCCCTGGCGGGTTCATACCGTTTGGCGGACGCATTTTTTCGGCCGAACCGGAACGTGGTGATGTTGTCGTGTTCAAGCTCCCGCGCGATAACTCAACGGATTATATCAAACGTGTGATTGGATTGCCCGGTGATACGGTGCAAATGATCGATGGCATGGTTTATATCAACGGTGAGGTGGTTCCTAGAAAGCGTGTTGAGGATTTTGAAACGCGCACGCGTACGGGACTGCGCCGCCGTGTGGCACAGTATGAAGAGACCTTGCCAAACGGTGTGGCATACCGTGTGCTTGATGTTGAACCAAATGGTCCATCAGACAATACGGTTGTCTACAGGGTCCCTGATGGTCATTACTTTATGATGGGCGATAATCGTGATAATTCGGCAGACAGCCGGGATCATGTCGGGATGGTGCCGCATCAAAACCTTGTTGGCCGTGCTGAGATTATTTTCTTCTCTGCGGATACGGGACCCGGCGGAAACTTTAGTGTTTTTATGCCCTGGACTTGGCCCACAGGTATTCGCTGGCTTCGTTTCTTTAATTTTGTTAGATAGGTAATCCTTGCAACGATCGCGCAGTTCTCGTAAATATGCTCGTCTTGAAGCAGCCTTGGGGCAACCGCTCAAGGATAGTAAACTGCTGCAGCACGCGTTAACACACGCCAGCGTCCGGACAGGGCGTAAGCCCAATACGGATAACGAGCGTCTTGAGTTCCTGGGTGACCGTGTTCTCGGACTTGTCATTGCTGCATATCTGCATACCACGCTGCCTGATATCCGCGAGGGCCACTTGGCTCGGCGCTTCAACCGTCTCGTATGCGGGGACACCTGCGCTGCCGTTGCGCGTGACATCGATCTTGGCCGCTATCTTATTCTGTCGGACAGTGAAGCCCAGAACGGCGGCCGAGACAAGGACACTATTCTCGCAGATGCGATGGAGGCTGTGCTGGGCGCCATCTTCCTGGACGCCGGTTTTGATGCGGCCAAGGTTGTGATTGAAAAGCTCTGGCAAGGGTACTTTGAAGGTATCACGATCACTCCCGTTGATGCCAAATCCGCGCTGCAGGAATGGGCGCAGGGACGGGGCTTTCCCTTGCCGACATACAAGGATGTCGGAAGGTCAGGCCCGGACCACGCGCCGCAGTTTGTTTCCGAAGTATCCATTGAAGGCCATACACCTGTATCAGGTATGGGAAATTCAAAGCGGCAGGCGCAACAGGTTGCTGCGGCTGCCCTATTAGAGCGAGAAGGCGTTTGGAACAAAGCAAAACAGGCGAAAACGTAACTAATCTGCCCAGTGTGGCTCACGAAACATCCGGCGCGCCAACACGATGTGGCTTCGTGGCTATTATCGGGGCCCCGAACGCGGGCAAATCCACGCTGGTCAACCAGCTTGTCGGGGCCAAGGTCAGTATCGTCAGCCGCAAAGTGCAAACCACGCGTATGATGATCCGCGGCATCGCCGTGGCTGGCGGCACACAGATTGTTCTGGTCGACACGCCTGGCATTTTCAAACCGCAAAAGCGCTTAGACCGTGCTATGGTTCAGGCTGCCTGGACAGGGGCGAGCGATGCAGATGCGATCATCTTGCTGGTGGATGCGGTCCGCGGCGTTGACGAGGACACGGGCCGCATCGTTGAACGGCTGAAGGAATCGGATATTCCGCTTATCCTGGTAATCAACAAAGTCGATCGGGTGGGCAGCAAGGAACAACTTCTCCCCTTGGTTGAAGCGTTGACGGGCGATCTCAAATTTGAGGAGATCTTCATGCTCTCAGCCCTGCACGGCGATGGTGTCGGCACGTTGTCTGATGCACTTGCCGCGCGCATGCCGGAAGGGCCCTGGCATTTTCCCGAAGACGATATTTCAGATCTCCCCATGCGCCTGCTGGCAGCCGAGATTACGCGGGAAAAGATCTACGACCGTCTGCATCAGGAATTGCCTTATGCTATCACCGTTGAAACCAGCGACTGGCAGACGTTCAAGGATAAATCCGTCCGCATAGAACAGACCATTTTTGTTGAGCAGGAAAGCCAGAAAAAGATTGTTGTTGGCAAAGGCGGCCAGAGCATCAAGGCGATTTCATCGCAATCGCGTGCAGATCTCGCTGAGATTATCGGGAATCCGGTGCATTTGTTCTTGTTCGTCAAGGTGCGCAGCAACTGGGCCGATGATCCCGAGCGCTACCGTGAATTGGGGCTTGACTTTCCGAAGTGACGGCGATAAGTAATGTCGCGAGTGCGGCGCGTGACCTTTTCTGTGTCTGTTGATATACAACACATGTGCATTATACGCCCGAGTCGGCTATAGTAGCTTTTATGCAATGGTCTGATGAAGCCTTGATTTTGTCCGTCCGTCCGCACGGTGAAACGGCGGCGATTGTGGAGGTGTTTGCACGCAGTCATGGCCGCACGCTCGGGCTTGTTCATGGCGGACAATCCCGCTCCCGTCGGCCGGTTCTGCAAATCGGCAACCATGTGGATATCACCTGGCAGGCGCGGTTGGCTGAACAGCTGGGGCGGATGCAGGTTGATTTGCGCAGCGGATATGCCGCGCAGATGCTGGACGACCGGGCCGGACTGGCGATACTGTCGTCCATGGCGGCACTGATGCGGCATTTGCCGGAGCGCGATTCGCATGAAAATCTGTTTGAGATTTCCATGTTCGTCCTCAATTTTCTCGAAGATCCCGCAGTTTGGCCCGCGCTCTATGTGCGCTGGGAGCTTGAGCTCTTGGGTGAGTTGGGTTTCGGGCTGGACCTGACGGTCTGCGCTGCAACCGGTGCGCTGGAAGATCTTGTGTATGTCTCGCCCAAATCGGGAAGGGCCGTGTCTGCCGCGGCCGGTGCCCCCTATAAGGACAAGCTGCTGCCGCTGCCTCAATTCCTACGTGGTAAAAAAACAGACGCACCATCTATGGAGAACGTGCTCGACGGCCTCAGCCTCACGGAATTTTTCATTACCAAGCGTCTCTACGACAACGATGCACAGGCCCTTCCTGAAGCCCGCGTTCGCCTTGCGCGCTTGCTGCAACGTTCAGCGCTTGCGGTGGTGGCTTGAGATTTTCAATATCGATGGTAGCGTCAAAAGCTAAGATGTATACATAGTTCAGGCGAAAGATGCGCAGGGCGGGCGAAAGCAATGAGCACAGCATTGCATAAACAAATGAGATCCATGAGTGTTCTTGAGTTTGCGCACCGCCTGACAGAGAGCATTACGGATCATGAGCAACCCTATGTTTGGTTTATCGGTGCAGGATGCTCGATTTCATCCGGCATTCCGGCAGCCAATGGCCTGGTGCGGAAGTGGCTTGGCGAGATGCATGTTTACGAGCGTGAGCTGTATCCGTCTCAAGAGGCCTGGCTTGCTCGAAAATATCCGCATTTCAATGGAGATGCCCCCGGTCAGCATTATGCGCAGGTTTTTCAGGACCGTCACTATAATGAAAAGGCGTGCCAGAGCGAGATCGAAATGCTTTGCAGTCGCGGTGAGCCATCTTATGGCTATGCAACTTTTGCCCAGCTGCTCTCACATGATCAATTTGGCCACCATAACTACATTGTTATGACCACCAATTTCGATGATCTGATCGCGGAGGCGCTCTATCTCTATGGTGAGCGGCATCTGCGTCCGCAGGTGATTACGCATGAGGCATTGGCACGCTACATCTGGACCGGTAGCCGGCGTCCCGTCGTCATCAAGCTGCATGGAGATGCCCTTATTGACCCGCGTAATCTGTCCGATGAAACGGAACAGCTCGGCCAGGAGATGGTGTCCCATATGTCATCAATCCTGCGCGACCGCGGTTTGGTTTTCGTTGGCTATGGTGGTTTCGATAACAGCGTGCTGCGTTTTTTAGAGTCTTTAATAGGGGATCAGTAAACCCCTCGCCTTTAGGCGACAGGAT
>CAYUYL010000003.1:0-41154 GCA_964449195.1 uncultured Filomicrobium sp. | reverse complement strand
ATGGAATTCCTCGCAAGCCCCTGTAATCTTTGGGATAATGGAGATCAGGACAGCCACAAACTGGTCCTGAAACTCGCATTTACAGACCTCATTCCGTTCAGCCGAAATGGCGGTTGTCGAACCGCTCCAACCTCTTGTATTTTCAGCCTTTTACAAGGATCGAACGACAATTTATTAGGGATGGTGCCCAGGGGCGGAATCGAACCACCGACACTGCGATTTTCAGTCGCATGCTCTACCAACTGAGCTACCTGGGCACTTTAGTCAAAACTAAAAATCATATTTTAGCAAAGCATTGTCTGTAATGCGTAAAGCTCAGACATGCAACCCTATTTTCAGATTTTTTGATGAACACAATGCATAAAATGGTTTTTCTGTTTGGGGCTCACTCTAAAGTGCGCGGGGTGTCCGAAGGGCGACGGCTATAATCCCTGCATGTCCTCTAAGTCATCGCTTTCATGGCTGTCCGTATCTATGTTGCTGCCCGGGATTGCATAGGTGCCGGAAAGCCAACGGGCGAGGTCGGCGTCTTTGCAACGGCCGGAGCAGAATGGCCGGAATTCTGGTTTGCTTGTTTTTCCGCAACTTGGACAGCGCGGAGCGTGCGCACCCTGGGCGTTATCATTGTCCGCAGCTAAGGGCATACCTTTCACTCCATTTCGACTTCGGCAGCTTCAAGCCAGCCATAATGGATGGGCAGGCCTTCGCCAACAAGAAGCCCTGCAATTTCAGTAAGCGGCAGCCCGACAACATTGGTGTAAGATCCGACTAACCTTTGTACAAAGCAACCGGCCACACCTTGAATGGCATAGCCACCGGCTTTGCCGCGCCATTCGCGCGATGCGATATATGTTTCAATATCCTGGCGTGACAGGCGGCGAAACTGAATGCGCGTTTCTACACTTCGCGTGCGGATGCGATCGTCAGGGGTAATCAGGCAAACAACAGTTGTCACCTTGTGGGAGCGCCCGGACAGTAGTTCCAAAGCCGCAACCGCTTCTTCCAGGACCGCAGGTTTATCAAGAACACGCCGTCCAACAGAAACGACGGTATCAGCGGCCAGCAAATAAGCGTCTGCCAGTTCTGTGTCGTCGGCAATCTGATCACGTGCGGCTTCTGCTTTGGCGCGAGCAAGCCGATGTGCAAGCGAACGCGGCACTTCCGAGCGCTTCGGTGTTTCATCTATCGAAGCAGGCCGTAAAGCCGTTGGCTCTATGCCGATTTGAGCCAAGAGAGCAAGACGGCGCGGAGAACCACTCGCAAGGACCAAAGGTGGATGTGCACCCTTTGTCTTACGTTGCCCAAAACCACGGGCTCTTTGACGTCTCAGTGTTTCGCGTTGTGGGGTATCCGTATTACTTAAACCGGTAAGTAATGCGGCCTTTGGTAAGGTCATAGGGTGTCATCTCGACTTGAACTTTGTCGCCAGCAAGAACGCGAATGCGGTTTTTGCGCATACGCCCTGCTGTATGAGCAATAATTTCGTGACCATTTTCCAGCTTTACGCGGAGAGTTGCGTTCGGCAATAATTCAGTAACCACCCCAGGGAACTCAAGTTGTTCCTCCTTCGCCATGCGTCCTCTCTTCTTTGTACCTTATTAGGAAACTCACATCCCAAATGTTTGCAACATGGGCTCGCGATGCGCGTAACGCAAGGCTAACAGCTGATATGCCCACAGTTTTTCGAACTTTTTGAAATACTATTGCCATATTTATGCTGGTTTTTAACCTGCAACACGCAATTTATACAAGAATTGATACGCAAGCATGCTATCTCTCGCATTTTATTCTGGATTTTGGAGTTTCCGCTAATGCAGCTGATATCAAACTGGCTGATCAGTCTTGGGCCTTGGAACTGGCTCATTCTTTCGATTGTTCTTTTTATTATGGAGACGGTGGCGCCAGGCGTTTACTTCATTTGGTTTGGAGTGGCTGCAACAATCGTTGGTGTTGTTGCTCTATCTGTAGATATTGCCTGGCAATGGCAACTTGTGATGTTTGGCTGTATCGCCATGGTCTCCGTTCTATTTTTTCGTTACTACAGCTCTGCCATGTTTTCATCGCCAGATGAAGCTCAGCTTAACGATCGTGGAAGTTATTATGTCGGCCGCATTGTTAAGATTGAAGAGGCGATTGTCTCTGGGCGTGGCAGGGCGCGTGTTGGCGATAGCCTTTGGTCGGTTGAAGGGCCCGACATGCCGGCAGGTGCGAGTGCAAAAGTGGTTGCTGTCAATGGTATTGTACTCATTGTCGAAGAAAAGAAATGAAATACGCTTTACCACATGAAGTTAAGCCAGTTTAAGCAAGGCCCGCTCGCAGCAGATCATGAATATGGACAATGCCAATCGGCTTGTCGTGCTCAACAATAAACATCTGCGTGCGTTTGCGGGCATTAATATATTCAAGTCCCGCTGAAGCGAGGGTGTCTGAAGGCAAAGTATCTGGATGTTGTGTCATGATATCCTGCGCCCTGGTTTCCAGCAGGCCAGGCCCCATATGCCGGCGTAAGTCGCCGTCTGTGATCATGCCTACCAATTTGCCGTTTTGGTCCGTAATACCAAGGCAACCCAGGCTTTTCTCAGTCATAACCAGAAGGGCTTCGCCCATCACTGTATTCTCATCCACAAGTGGCAGAGCATTGCCCGAGTGCATGATGTCGCTTAGATATTTAAGTTGCGCGCCCAGAGAACCGCCGGGATGAAACTGTTTAAAGTCATGTGCTGAAAAGCCCTTTGCCTCCAGCAATGCGATCGCCAGGCAGTCGCCAAGCGCCAATGTCATGGTTGTCGATGTGGTTGGTGCCAACCCATGAGGACAAGCTTCTTTGGCGCGTGGCAGTCTTAAGCATACATCGGATGCTTGCCCAAGGGCTGATTCAAGCCCTGACGTTATTGAAATTAAAGGCACGGCAAAGCGGCGTGAATAATTTAGAATATTGGCAAGTTCCGCAGTTTCGCCCGACCATGAAATTGCAAGCATAACATCGTCTTTTGTGATCATGCCAAGGTCGCCGTGGGAGGCTTCACTGGAATGCACAAAAAAAGACGGGGTGCCAGTTGAGGCAAATGTAGCTGCAAGTTTCTGTCCGATATGTCCGGATTTTCCAATGCCAGTCACGATCACACGTCCGATTGCAGATTTCAGTAATGTAACCGCTTTTACAAAAGGCTCGGCCAAGTCGCCTTCGAGCTGGCTTTGAAGTAGCCTTAAGCCATCGGTTTCAAGCTTAAGCGTGCGCAATGCGGATGCCACAGAACCAGTCATAGCTATTTGTGAATCTATTCTATTTTTATCAAGATATAGCCGGCTTCCGGCATGGTTCTTATAAGTTCCGTGCCAGAAGCCGGCTGCATTGCACGTCATGTTACGCTTATATTATAAATTCAAGTGTTTAAGCGCGTTTTTGAATAAGATGCCAAGTTGCAGACACGAGCAATGCGGCCAAAGCTGCTTTCATCAGGTCAGCACCTATGAACGGCCAGAAACCGAATGCCAGAATGGGTTTATCCCAGCCCAAGAGTGTGCCAAGCCATACAAGGCCAGGAATGTAAATTGCCGCCAAGCCGGTCAACGCAGCAAGCATTGCTAAAAAGATGTTGCGGGAGAAACCACGTTCGCTGAGCCAGCCGACAATTGCAGCAGCGAAGAGGAAACCTAAAAGATAACCGCCTGTCCCCTGTAGCATATAGGCAAGGCCAACACCTTTTTCCGGAGTGCCTGTAAAGACGGGTAAGCCTGCCGCGCCTTGTATCAAATACAACATGACGCTTGCTGCTGCCAATTTGGCGCCCAGGCAAAGGCCCAGAGCCAAAACCACAAAGACCTGCATGGTCACTGCAACAGGTTCAAGGGGGATTTTGATTTTCGCTGAGAGCGTCAGCAGAAGGCTGCCAAAAGCGGCAAAGACAATGGCCCGTAGAAGCGATTGATGCGTGATTGGCCAGATTGAGTGGGCCAGTGTTGCCGGTGAAGAAGTATTCATGTCTGTCAAGTCCTAAGGCGTCATAGGTTCGCGATTGATCTTTGAGGCTTTCTGCCACGTCTGTGGCTGCCTTGCAACCAGTGTGGGGAACCAAGTTGTTAATCTGTGCAGGGTTTTGAGCAGCTTGCAAGGTGTTAAGTGCGCTTGAGGCTGGTGATCGTCTTCAAAATGATATTATTTCACGCTCGCCAACCCTTTTTGCAAGCCCGCAAGCGATATAGGTATGCCAATGCCAGCTTCTTCGGTTTGAAATATAATGAAAATAGCGGTTTTGCCGGTTGAAAGTTGTTTGATCAGTTTATCTTCAACGACCACCTGTGCATAGCAGGCAAATGCATGGCAGCGAAGAAACGGTGCATGGCCAATATCTTTGCCGTCAATTTTAAGACCCAGGCCAGGCGGGAGCAGAACGCCAAGGGGGGCAAAAACGCGGAGCACACGTGTGCCATTAGAAAATTTTTGAAAATAAACAGTTAGTCCAACGTTGTTGCGATCCTCTGCAGTGACACTTTGGACAAGCGCGCACACTTTATTCTTCGATCCAGGTGGCGGCTCTCGGCAGACAACCTGCCAGTCTCCATGCTGCGCGATGACTTCACCGTCAATTGGTTTTTGTGCAAGTGCAAAAGGCGCACACATGATCATGGCGATGAGAGTGGCAAAGAGCCAGCATACAACTCGACTGCTTATATTCATAACGTTCAGTTTATGCTCCCAACATGTCCGTTAATGTTTCAACGCGTTGCGACGGGCTGACATTCGGTTTTGCGAGGCGCCGAATTCGGCCATATGGTTAAAGACGGATACAATAAGATGATCAATAGCTGATCGATTGCTGCTGTATATTAGCCTGTGAGCGAGCAATTGGGCTGAATTGGGACACAGCAGCATTACTTGTCCTATAGCTCTATAACTTGTGGGAAGCGAATTATACAAAGTGCGACTTCAGCGCAAGTTCGGGGCGCGGCCATGCCAATTCGTATGAGGTGTTGCTACGTTTGGGCCTGAGACGTTTGGAACCCTTGTATGATAAGTGTGTTAGCGTAGAGTTCGATAAAAAATACGGCCTGGGCATAAATTTAATTTGATAGGGCAATCCCGGAGTACGGAGCGGCGCGGATGATAAGGTTTTTTGGAAATTGGATAGCAACGGCCGTGGCCGCCGCACTTGCCTGGATAACGATGACAAGTGTTGGATTTGCACAGATCGGCCAACCTGTGGACAAACAATTGGGGTTCCAAGGTGCGGTAACACCGGTGATGGAGGAAATTCATTCTTTCCATGATCGGGTCAATGTTATCATTATCGCTATTACGATATTCGTTCTTTGTCTGCTGGCATGGGTTATTATTCGCTATAACGCCCGGTCGAACCCGAAACCATCAAAATTCTCGCACAATACTGCGATTGAAGTTGCCTGGACTGTGGTGCCGATTTTGATCCTTGTCTATATCGGCATCTTCTCGTTCAAACTGCTTTTCATGCAATATACCTATCCAAAGCCTGACATAACGATCAAGGCCATCGGGAATGCTTGGTTTTGGGAGCATGAGTATGCGGACGATGGTTTCTCCGTAACGTCCAATATGGTTAGAGACGCTGATTTGCTCAAAAAAGAAATGGGCGAAGACCAATTTGAGCAGAAGTATGGCGTTTTAGAAGGGGTCGAGTACACGAAAGCGCTTTATAACGATGCAAAGCCGCTTTATGTGAAACATGGTCTTGTGCGCCAACTTTCCGTTGACAATGAAATTGCCGTTCCCGTGAACGCAGTGGTACATATGCTGGTGACTTCCGCCGATGTGATCCATTCCTGGACGATCCCGTCTTTCGGATCTAAAGTCCAGGCAGTCCCAGGCCGATTGACGGCAACGTGGTTCAAGGCAACAAAAGTTGGCATTTATTATGGGCAGTGTTCCGTGTTGTGCGGTAAGGAGCATTCTTCTATGCCGATCGCAGTGCGCGTTGTCCCGAAAGTGGCGTATGACCAATGGGTGGAAGCTGCCAAATCCCGTGATTGGGACAAGGCAAAGTCAATTCTGCTGGCGGCGACCGGTGCGTCCGCGAGCCAGAAAATTGCAGATGCGGGCGCAGTTGCAAAACAATAATGTGAATAAGTTAAAGGCGCCTGCTCTTGGGCAGGCGTGAGGCAATAAGGGGCTGAGGCATGGCTGACACTGCAGCTGTTTCCGAACACGGCCACGATGACAAACCAGGTTTTGTCAACCGTTGGCTGTTTTCAACCAACCATAAAGATATTGGAACGCTTTATCTGATTTTCGCAATGATAGCAGGTGTCATTGGCGGCGCCTTGTCTGTCGGCATGCGTCTTGAACTCGAAAATCCCGGGCTGCAGTACTTTTCCAATCCGCACATGTATAATGTGTTCGTGACTGGTCATGGCCTGATCATGGTGTTCTTCATGGTCATGCCGGCCATGATTGGCGGCTTTGGAAACTGGTTCGTACCTCTCATGATCGGCGCGCCTGATATGGCATTTCCAAGAATGAATAATATTTCGTTCTGGTTGCTGCCTGCTGCATTCGCATTGTTGCTGACATCCATGTTTGTTGAGGGGCCGCCAGGAGGGACTGGCGTGGGCACAGGCTGGATCGTGCTTGCTCCCCTTTCAACCTTGGCAGGTCATCCCGGCCCGGCCGTTGATTTCGGAATTCTGGCACTCCACGTTGCTGGTGTGTCCTCTATCCTTGGCGCGATCAACTTCATTACAACCATCTTCAATATGCGCGCCCCAGGCATGACGCTCCATAAGATGCCGTTGTTTGTATGGGCGGTTCTGATCACTGCATTCCTGTTGCTGCTGTCACTTCCGGTGCTGGCCGGCGCGATTACGATGCTGCTGACAGACCGGAATTTCGGTACAACGTTCTTTGAGGCCTCAGGCGGTGGTGATCCCCTTTTGTATCAGCATCTCTTCTGGTTCTTCGGTCACCCTGAAGTTTACATCCTGATTCTGCCAGGCTTCGGTATTATCAGCCACATTGTTTCAACCTTTTCGCGCAAACCTATTTTCGGCTATCTCGGCATGGCTTATGCGATGGTTGCGATCGGTGTTGTCGGTTTCGTGGTGTGGGCACATCACATGTATACGGCGGGTATCAACGTCGATACGCAAGCCTACTTTACCTTTGCGACAATGGTTATCGCAGTGCCAACAGGGATTAAGATTTTCTCGTGGATTGCAACCATGTGGGGTGGCTCGATTGCGTTCCGCACGCCAATGTTATGGTCGCTGGGCTTTATCTTCCTGTTCACCCTTGGCGGTGTGACCGGTGTGATGTTGGCCAACGCAGGTGTCGACCGTGCATTCCACAACACCTATTATGTTGTTGCGCATTTCCACTACGTGTTGTCGCTGGGTGCTGTATTCGCCATCTTCGCTGGCTGGTATTACTGGTTTCCGAAGATGTTTGGATATGAGTATTCAGAGTTCTTTGGTAAGGTGCACTTCTGGATGACGTTCATCGGCGCCAACATCCTGTTCTTCCCGCAGCACTTCCTTGGTCTTGCCGGTATGCCACGTCATTACGCTGATTATCCAGAGGCCTATCATTACTGGAATCAGATTTCTTCCTACGGGTCCTACATTACCGCTGTTGCAACGCTGATTTTCTTTATCGGCATGGCTTACTCGTTCATACGCGCCAAGCGGACTGTAGATAATCCATGGGGTGAAGAGGCGACAACACTGGAATGGACATTGTCATCACCACCGCCATTCCACTGCTTTGAAACGCTGCCGGTTATCAAAGACGACGGCAAGCACTAAGACATATACTTTCATTGACTGGCGGCGGGCTGCCGTCACCAGTCAAATTCATTTCATTATCAAAGCCAGGTTTGTGTTCTACCCCCATGTCAGAAACCAGTTATGATAGCACACTCTCCGACCGGACAAGCGCCATTAAAATGGGAGGCACGGTTGGTGATTATATCGCGCTTTTGAAGCCGCGTGTTATGTCTCTTGTGGTTTTTACCGCGTTGGTCGGCATGGTTGTGGCTCCAGGCGATTTGCATCCGGTTTTAGGCGCCATTGCGCTTTTGTGTATCGCGGTCGGCGCCGGTGGCGCTGGTGCGCTCAATATGTGGTATGATGCCGACATCGACGTGAAGATGGCCAGGACGGTGTCACGGCCGATTCCCCGTGGGCGTGTCGCGGCGGATGATGCTTTGCTATTCGGAACGGTACTTTCCGTCTTTTCAGTTTTAATTCTCGGCGTTTTGGTGAATTGGTCCGCAGGTTTGTTGTTGGCTTTGACAATTGGTTTTTACCTTTTCGTCTACACCATGTGGCTGAAGCGCAGAACGCCGCATAACATCGTTATTGGTGGTGCTGCCGGCGCGTTTCCTCCCATGGTTGGATGGGCCGCAGTAACGGGCGGTGTAAGCATTGAGAGCATCATTCTGTTCCTGATCATTTTTGTCTGGACCCCGCCACACTCGTGGGCACTGGCTCTTTACCGCCATCGTGATTATGAACGTGCTGGCGTTCCCATGTTGCCAGTCGCAGCGGGCGCAGATGAGACGCGCCGCCAGATTATGATCTATTCGTTTCTTCTGGCGCCTCTGGCCATATCGCCATGGTTCGCCGGTATGGCTGGTTGGACTTATCTGGCTGGATCAACGGCACTGGGAGGTGTCTTTGTCTGGCGGGCTTTTCAAGTCTGGCGCGTCCGGGGCGGCCGTGATGGCGATGCTCAAGCTAAGAAGTTGTTCAGATTTTCAATCTTTTATCTCTTTGCGCTGTTCGCCGTGCTTTTGGGCGAACATGCCATCGTCCATTAACGTACAGTGGAGGCTTCACAATGTCTTATCTGTCGGCGGATCTCGAGGAAGAACGCAAGCGTCGCCAAAGAGCGCGATCAATTGCGATCGGCTTGGCTTTGGTTGGCTTGGTTGTACTCTTTTACATTGCGACGATCATTCATCTTGGCGGCAACGTTGCAAATAGGCCGTTATAAAATATTAAGCTTAAAGAGCTCGAGGCATTCAGCATATGTCTGAACAAATCAAAACAAGCCAAATGGAAAAAGCTTGCGCTAACCAGAACCATCTCCGGGTTGCTGTCTTGGCAGGTGGATTGGCGGTTCTGATGCTGGGCATGGCGTATGCCGCGGTGCCACTCTATCAGATGTTCTGCCAGGTGACAGGCTTTGCCGGTACCACGCAACGTGCAACCGCTGCTCCTGACACCGTTCTGAACCGGACAGTCACCGTGCGGTTTGATAGCAACATTACTGGTGGGCTGGGTTGGACGTTTAAACCTGCTGAACGCACCATTGACGTCAAAATCGGCGAGAATAAGCTGGCATTTTATCATGCCAAGAACATCTCCGATGTGCCTTTGACAGGCACGGCCTCATTTAATGTCGCTCCGGAGGCAGCCGGGTTTTATTTTAGCAAAATTGAATGCTTTTGCTTTCAGGAACAGACCTTACAACCGGGGGAAACGGTTGAAATGCCGGTCAGCTTTTTTGTTGACCCTGAAATCGTGAATGATCCCGATACACGGCATCTGACGCAAATAACCTTGTCCTACACGTTTTACCCAGTTGAAGAAAAGCGTGCTGAACTGAAGTCCTCCTCTGACGGCAAAGGGGCTTGAGCAAACTGCTATTGTGGTCAATACACGATTTGCAGCTTTGATAAGCCTTAAAGTCTGCCAGGGACAACATAACGACGGAGCGTAAATATGGCAGGCGGCCACCACGTTAAAGAACACGATTATCATCTCGTTGATCCAAGCCCCTGGCCATTGGTAGCGTCTATTGGCGCGCTTGTGATGTCATTCGGTGCGATCATCTGGTTCCGCTCGCTTGATGGCGGCGAAGGCTTGTTTGGAACACAAGGCCCTTGGGTATTCTGGCTTGGTGCTATGATCGTTGTGGCAACAGCCTTCTTCTGGTGGCGCGATGTCATCCGCGAAGCTCATAAAGGCGATCACACACCTGTTGTTCAGCTGCATCTGCGCTATGGCATGATTTTATTCGTCGCATCTGAAGTGATGTTTTTTGTCGCTTGGTTCTGGGCCTTTTTTGACGTGTCGTTGTTTCCGTCAGGTCTCTACCAGCCTGAAAATATTCAGCAAAGCATTGGCATGATTGAGCGCAATGCATTGACCGGGGGGCAGTGGCCGCCTCAGCCTGCTGAAGGTTTTGATCATACGTTTGAGCCATGGGGCCTGCCTTTGGTAAACACGTTGATCTTGTTGTTGTCCGGAACCACAGTGACCTGGGCGCACCATGCGATGCTTGAAAACGAGCGCAAGGGGCTTATCTGGGGGCTGACATTAACCGTTGTCCTCGGCGTTGTATTTTCCTTGTGTCAGGCTTACGAGTACATGCACGCGGCTTTCGCCTACTCAGGTCATATCTACGGCGCAACATTTTATATGGCGACAGGGTTCCACGGTGCCCACGTGATCATCGGCACAATCTTCTTGTTCATCTGTCTGTGCCGGGCTCTGGCTGGTCATTTCTCTCCAAAGCAGCACTTCGGCTTTGAGGCGGCAGCCTGGTACTGGCACTTCGTGGATGTTGTTTGGCTTTTCTTGTTCGCTGCAATCTACGTGTGGGCAGCATAACCAATCACCAACGGTGTGCGCATAGGCGCTGAACACCGATTGTGGACCACTTGAAATGTCATCATTGCAAACGGGCAGGCACTACGCTTGCCCGTTTTCATATGGCCATTCGTCATCTGAAATGGCGGTTTTTTTGCGTGCCACCTTTGTCATGCTGCACGGAAAACCAAAAATCTAGCATAATCATCGCTTGGAGCCGAACACGTGAAAATTTCAATTTTGTCATTGTGGCATGCGCTAAAGCTTCGTGATGTGTTCTGGCCCACCGTGTTTGTTGTGCCGGCTCTTGCCGTGCTTTTATCTCTTGGTGCCTGGCAATGGCAGCGCAAAAACTGGAAGGAAGGGTTGTTGCGGCAGCTTGAGCTGTCAACGACAGCGGAGCCAGCTGCGTTATCCACGCTGCTGTCGGTGCCCGAGCCCGATGCACTGCGCTTTCGCCGGGGCCGGTTGGCAGGCCGCTTCCTGCATGACAAGGAAATCCATATATGGTCACCGGGGCAGCAAAAGGCTGGCTGGCGCGTTGTGACACCATTCGAATTGGAGCCCTCTGCAGGTTCGGATGCAGCCGTCACGCCAAGCCATATTCTGGTAATCCGAGGCAACGTTGATGATGCTCATAAGACATATGCAACTCGGCCAGAGCGGCCGGCGTTACAACCATTCGAGGTCGTCGGGCGTGTCCGCTTTGACAGTGTGAACTGGGCGACGCCAGAGCCGGATCTCAAGGCAAACAGATGGTATGCGTTGCAGAACGGCAGGATGGCAGAAGTGCTGCGGCAGGCCTTGCCGAGGGCAAAAATCGCTCCTTTTTTTATTGAAGCCGAAGTGGCAGCAGCTACACGGCCTGCCCCCCAACCTGATCTCAGGCAGCTGACACTGCGGAATCGCCATCTGGAATACGCAGTGACATGGTGGGGGCTGGCTTTGACCCTGGTTTGTGTGTATGCGGCTTTTATAAGCGGGCGGCTGCGTCAGGCATAGACCCTGTTAACTTTCGGCATATGAAAGCCAGCGGTTTCCCGCGATGAGTGTCAACAATTCTCAGCGTTAAGCAGGCGCAGATATGATGCATTTTGCTGAATATTGCGTATAAGATATCGTGTTGTCTGGCATTTGCCGCGGTGCCGTTGTAAATCGTGAAGGGCGAGTCGTTGGTGTATGTGGGCGATAAACTTATAAGGTTGTAAAAGTTCATATCGCGTTTTCCGAGGGGTTCCGTGAGATACATTTCCACCAGAGGTGAAGCACCAGTCTTAGGTTTTGAAGATGTGCTTCTCACAGGCCTTGCCAACGACGGCGGGCTTTACGTGCCCGAGAGTTGGCCCGAAGTTTCTCCTGCTCAAATTGCGAGTATGGCCGGCAAGCCATATCACGACATCGCAATGGAAATTATCTGGCCGTATACCGGCGATGTCATGCCGCGTGAAGACTTTGAGGATATGGTAAAAGCTGCCTATGCAACTTTTGGGCATCCCGCTGTCACGCCGCTGGTGCAAACCGCTGAAAATACATGGGTTCTTGAACTTTTCCACGGCTCGACGCTGGCGTTTAAAGATGTTGCCATGCAATTTCTGGCACGCATGATGGATTATGTGCTGATCCGGCGAGGAGAACGCGCTACAATCGTTGTGGCAACATCGGGTGATACTGGCGGGGCTGCTGCAGAAGCCTTTCAGGGACGCGAGCGGGTTGATTTGGTCATCCTTTATCCAGCAGGCCGCATCTCAGACGTGCAGCGCCGGATGATGACCACCACGGGTGAAGCTAATATCCATGCTCTTGAAGTGGATGGTACATTCGATGACTGTCAGGCTCTTGTGAAGGCCATGTTCCGCGATCCGGATTTTCGCGATGATGTCAAGCTTTCCGGCGTGAATTCAATCAATTGGGCGCGTATTGTGCCTCAGATTTCTTATTACTTTTACGCCGCTGCAAACTTAGGCGCACCATACCGGCCGGTTTCATTCACGGTGCCGACAGGCAATTTCGGCAATGTCTTTGCCGGGTATGCCGCTAAGAGAATGGGTCTTTATATCGAAAATCTCGTGATTGCTTCCAATAGCAATGACATACTCCCGCGCACGATGGATACAGGGGTTTATGAAAAACGCGCGGTGTCTACCACGTCATCGCCATCGATGGACATACAAGTTTCATCTAATTTTGAGCGATTTTTATTCGAAGTTCAGGCGCGTGATGCGTCAACAATTCGTGGCCAGATGGCATCATTAGCACAATCTGGCCGATTTGAAGTGGTTGGTGGTGCCCCAACGCTGAAGCAAACTTTTACGGCTGCTGCTGCAAGCGAAAATGAAGTGATGGATACGATTAGGCAAACGATGGCAGCAAGTGGCTACATACTCGACCCGCACACGGCCTGCGGTGTTGCTGCTCTGGCGCGAAACCAATCTGCTGCGGGCACCCCAGATGTGGTCCTTGCGACAGCCCATCCCGCGAAATTTCCAGAGGCGATGCGGGATATTGCTGCCCATGCAGCTGATCTGCCGTCAAGATTATCTCATCTGATGACAGCGCAAGAACATTCAACACCGGTTCCCAACGACTTGTCCGAAGTCAAGCGTTTGGTTCGCTCTCATGCGCGTGCATCACATTAAGGACAGTCGAATGAGTGTGCAATTATCTGAGCTTGACAGCGGTCTCCGGGTGATTACCCGGAATATGCCTCATTTACATTCAGCATTGGTGGGTGTTTGGGTCGGCTCAGGGGCTCGCGATGAAGGTGAGGCTGAACACGGCATTTGCCATTTGCTGGAGCATATGGCGTTCAAGGGGACTGCAACCCGTTCGGCCCGGCAGATTGTGGAAGAGATTGAGCAGGTCGGCGGTGAGATGAATGCCGCCACCGGGCTTGAAATGACGGCTTATTACATACGTGTACTTAAAGAAGACGTCTCCCTTGGCATTGAGATCCTGGCTGACATCCTTCAGAATTCGACGTTCGAGCCCGGTGAACTCGCGCTTGAAAAGGATGTTATTTTACAGGAAATAGCTGCAATTGAAGATGCGCCAGACGAAATTACCTATGATCTGGCGCTTGAGGCGGCGTTTGCGGGGCAAAGCGCCGGGCGCTCGGTGATCGGTACGCCAGAGAGTGTAACCGCCATACAACCGGCAGACCTGAAATCTCATCTTCTCAGCCGCTACATGCCAAATAATATGATTGTTTGTGCTGCCGGTCATGTCGACCATCAGAGCATTGTCGATCTTGTTCGGGGCCGGTTTCATGCGCTCGGCCCCAATAAAGATATGCGTACTGAGCAGGTCAGATTTATTGGTGGTGCGAAAGCTTCAGCCAAGCCGTTTGAACAATGCCATATCGTGGCTGGTTTTCCGAGCCCTTCATATCGCGATGAAGGATTTATGGAGGCACAGGTTTTCTCCGGCCTGCTGGGGGGAGGCATGTCTTCGCGTCTTTTTCAAGAGGCGCGTGAGAAGCGGGGCCTGTGTTACAGCATTTATTCAACGGCCTGGGGACTAAGTGATGGTGGTGTTTTCAACGTCTACGCCGCAACCGGACAGGAGGCGCTTCAAGAAATGGTTCGCGTTGTTGCAGATGAGATACGCAAGTGCGCCAATGGCGATTTGAGCGAGCAGGAGGTGTTGCGGGCCAAAGCCCAATTACGCGCCGGATTGTTAATGAGTTTGGAGAGCGCTCCGGCAAGAGCGGAACAAATGGCACGGCAATTATTGTCGTTGGGGCGGCTGGTCGAGACCGACGAACTTATCACACGTATCGATAATGTCACGATCGAAGGATTAAGCAAATTCGCTGGGCACCTTTTGTCACAAAATCAACCTGCCATTGCTGTTGTTGGGGCAGGGCAGCAGTCACAGAAGATGGCGGATCAGGCTATGAAGCAGTTTGCGGTTTAGAGCTTTTTTGTCTCCATGACATAGAAGAGGTTTGGACGTCAGCAAGAATATTACCGGGAGTTAAAATGAAGGACATGAAGAGTATATCCGGGACGACGGTGTCCGTTTTTGCCGGCTCCCCGCTCTAACTGACGAGGCAGTCTGGGGAGGGGGCATGGCTTTTCTGCGATCAGCATTGGTTTTCGATAATGCACCGGTTGTCCAGGGGCAAAATTTGATCCTGCGTATGCCGCATTTGAATGATTATGCTGAATGGTCTGAATTGCGTGCCATAAGCCAGGAGCATTTGCGGCCCTGGGAGCCGGAGTGGTCACTGAATGAGCTCAGCTCTGATTCGTTTCGCAGGCGTCTTCGCCATTACCATAAGGATTGGCGCGAACAACAAGGATATGCTTTTTTCATTATTGATGCACAATCCAATGCCATTGTCGGAGGTTTGACACTGTCAAACATCAGGCGTGGTATAACCCAGGCTGTATCGATTGGATATTGGACCGGCCTGCCATATATCCGTCAGGGATATATGACGCGTGCTGTTGGGTTAGCTGCAGATTTTGTGTTTCGTACTCTGGATCTGCATCGCCTGGAAGCCGCGTGTCTGGAAATTAATAAGGCATCAATTGGTGTTTTGCGTAATAATGGGTTTCTGCGTGAAGGTGTTGCGCGTAAGTATTTGAAAATAAATGGCAAATGGCAGGATCATGCGCTTTTTGCCTTGCTGGATGAAGACTACCGTAGCATAGGACATGGTGGGTAATGAGATGGTGCGGACGCTTCTTATGTTTTTCAGCGGCTATTTTGGCGGCGCTTATTGCTATTGTGGCCGGTGCTTCACGGCCGCAGGCGAAAGATCTGCAGGCCATTATTCTTGAGGAAGGGCAGCAACGTATTTCGATTGCCTCTCACGCGATCGTGTTTGATGGTCAGGGCGATAGCCTGAGGGTGAACACTGCCGCCGATACTGATGACGTGCGCAGGTTGATGTCAATTCGTGCCAAAGAGCGGGGCAGTAATCCGTTTTGGTACGTTTTTGCGCTGCGCAATGCAACTGATAAACCGATTATACGCTGGCTTGTTGCAGCACGCTATAACATTGCGGGCTCAGGCGTTATCTGGCCTGACCTGGATTCCAGCCGTATTCGCGCTGTTACACCATCAATTGGTTTCGTGCCGCAAACTATTGACAACGAGCGCGCTGATATTTTCCAAATTACCGTTCCTCCCGGTCAGACTGTAACATATGTGGCTGAATTGGCAGCGCCGCGTGCCCGCATTGATTTGTGGGCGCCGGTTGCATATGAGCTTTATATTCGCGATAGACGCTTGTTCAATGGCATCATGCTTGGAATTACCGGTCTGCTTGGGATATTTCTAACAGCGGTCTTTGCTGCCAATCATAAGGCGATATTTCCCAGTGCAGCACTTGTGACGTGGTCCGTGCTTGCGTATCTCTGCGTCGACTTTGGCTTCTGGCACAAACTTCTGCAATTGCGTTCCGAAGATAATGCTGTGTACAGGGCTGCAACAGAGGCGGCTATGGCCAGCAGTCTCGCCATCTTCCTCTATACATTTCTGAGGCTCGGGGCTTGGCATAGTTTTGTGCGGATGTTGGCCCTGGTGTGGATTGTGGCAGCCCTCTCACTTGTTTTTGTGGCAGTAATCGATCCGCGGCTTGCTTCGACATTCGCACGCCTGTCCTTTGCAGGGCTGGGTGTTGTAGGGGGGCTGGTCATGCTTTTCCTCGCTATTCGCGGTCAGGACCGGGCGCTTTCGCTAATCCCCACCTGGCTGTTGTTTCTTGTTTGGCTGTTCGGAGCAGCCACGACATTGGGAGGTCAGCTGAGCGGTGATATCGTTGTTTCCAGTATGGTTGCCGGTCTGACTTTGATTGTTGTGTTGCTTGGCTTTACCGTAACGCAATTTGCGTTTGCAAACCGCGAGCCGTTTTATGACGCAGGGCCGAATGAACAAAGCCTCCGCTCTCTGGCTGTTGAGGGGGCGGGTGCCGCTGTCTGGGACTGGAACGCAAGGCGTGAGGAAATCAAGGTCTCATCGGTTGTTGAGACAATGCTTGGTTTGAATATCGGAGATCTGTCGAGCAAAGTTTCTGATTTTCTGAAACACGTTCATCCAGATGACCAGGAGCGCTTTCGCCTTCAGCTGGCTTCTATTCAGGAGCATGGTAAAGGTGTTATCCGGACTGATTTGCGCATGCGCCAAGCCGATAGCTCTTACCGCTGGTTTGACTTGGAGGCTGCTAGTATTCCGGCCTCTGATCCCCGCCTGCTGCGATGCGTGGGATTGATGCGTGATATTACGGATATGAAGCGCGCTCAGGACAGGCTTATGTATGATGCGGTTCATGATGGTCTTACTGGATTGCCAAACCGGGAGCTATTCGTTGATCGCATGGGGGGCAGCCTCCGGCGCGCTCTGACGGAAGTGAGCGTCCAACCGAAAATTATCTATATCGGCATTAATAAGCCTAGAGATGTGAATGCCAGCTACAGTTTTAGTGTCGGCGACAGCTTGATTTTGACGCTTGTTAAGCGCTTGCGTTCTCATTTGAATGATAGTGATACATTGGCGCGTGTCGGCGATGATCAGTTTGCAATTCTAATCGATGCCCCAATGCAAGCGGTTGAGCTGCAACGATTAGCAGATGATTTACAGCGTTCGATTCGTACGCCCATTCGCATCGCTGGCCATGATGTTGTATTGACGGGAGCTGTCGGCATCGCAATTTCTGATGGGCATTCTGCTCGTGACGCAGAAGACAATACACTTTTGAAAGATGCCGAGGTTGCCATGTACCGTGGCAAGCGTGATACTGGCAATCAAATCGTTTTCTTTAGGCAGGAAATGCGGAATGTGCCTGATGAGCGTGCAGGGATTGCAAATGAATTGCAACAGGCTCTCGAGCGCAAGCAACTGGAGATTTTGTTTCAACCTATTATTGATCTCCCGCACGAGGAACTCTCGGGGTTTGAGGCTGTCGTACGTTGGCAGCATCCAAAGCTTGGTGTCATAAGTCAAACGGAATTGGTGCGCATTGCTGAGGAGAACGGCCATATTATTCAGTTGGGCGCATACACACTCACACGCGCAGTTGAACAGGCTGCGAAATGGCAAAAAGAGCTGCCGCGAACTGTCAATCCACTTTTTGTCAGCGTTAATATTTCAAGCCAGAAGCTTTTTCGCCAAAATCTGGTGCAAGAGGTTCGCCATATCGTCGGCCGAAATCTGATTCCCGATGGTGTCTTGCGCCTCGAGATTGATGAAACGCTGCTGATGGAAAACCCCGAGCAGGCCATTGAAACGCTCGAGGCTTTGAAACACGCTGGCGCTCGTTTGATTTTGGATGATTTTGGAACCGGTTTTTCATCACTTGCGTATTTACAGCGCTTTCCTGTCGATACGGTCAAGATTGATCGTGAGCTGGTGGTTTCCAGCGGCGGTTCAGAGACAGGGACAGCCGTGGTCCGCTCTATTATTGCTCTAGCCCGTGAACTTGGTAAACATGTTGTGGCACAGGGCGTAGATACTTCAGAATATTCCAGCTTCCTGCGTTCGATCGGTTGCGAGTACGCACAAGGCCATTACTATGGCGAACCGATGCCGCACTCAAAGGCTTCTGAAGTTCTGAAAGCTGTTCGAAAATCGGAGCGCAAATTACGCCGTCTTGGTTTGTTCCGGTCAAAAGCATCCTCAGAAGAGGCTGTGAAGTCCAGATCTTCTAAGCCTGCGGCTGCCGTTGCGGACATGGAGCGTGGCGGCGAAGTTCCGGTTTCGCAGGCTGAAGCGGAAAATTCCCGGCCGGTTGCCAATACTGAGCGGCCTCAGGAGTATGTATCTCAGCCTTCAGTGCCACCACAACAACCAAATGCAGCCAATGCTCCGCCGCCACTAACGCCGCGGTCTGGTGCCACGGAACAGCGTTGGGTTGAGCAGCAGCCTGTGTCGCAGCCTGCAGCGTCGTCGGCGTCACGTTCTCAGCCAGAACGGCCTCAAACGGCCGGACCGCCGCGGCAACATGCCGGTAGAAGGCCATCTCCGGCCCTTCCTGAAAACGGTGTGCCGGGGGGATCGCAGTCTTCTGTTTCTGATAAGCCCCATGCGATACCGGGGCAATCTCTAGAAGGAGAGCAGTCTGGGGGGAGACCTTATGCTGCAAATCCAAGTTCGAATCTGAATTCTTCGCACCAGCATCAATCCCATACGGAAGGCGGGCGCGACCGATATCAGCCTGAGGGGCACGAGGTTGAGGCGCGGCAGCAGCAACAACAAGCTTCAACTCCACATGCACGGCAAGAGCCTGCATCGAGCGCGAACAATCCTGGCATAGTGCCGCCTCTGCCACATATGGTTCATGTTCCACAGGACATGAAGGACGACGCTTCTGTGCCTCCATTACCGCATCAAAGTAGTCCTCAAGCCCAGACGCCATTGCATCACGAAGGCAGAGATATGAGGTTGCCTCATGAGATGTCGCCCGATGAAGGACAAACCATAGGCCGTTCAATGCCTGCTGCTGAGCCAGTGTCAATTCCTGAAGCGTTTGATGCCAATGAGATTGATGGGCCTGAGGTACTTATGCCGGATCTGTCGAAGCTGCCTCCCGGATTGGCAGCCAGTCTCGGGCGCTTAGCTGGACTGGATGACACGCAGATCGAAGAAGTTACCCGGCCTTCAGCGGTTAAGAAAGATGAAGAGTGACCTCTGTTGTAAGTCAGGCCGTGTTGATGCTTACTATAGAGGCATAAGGATCATGGGCAAATCTGGATGAATATTTAATAGGGTATCTCCGTTTCGGTTCAGGATTATGGAAAAAACGCAAAGCATACAATGCATTTGCATGTGAAAAAGCGTTTTAATATCAATGCAGTATGCGCAGCTCGGAAAGTAGCTCTACATTCCCTCAGGTGTTGGAATTCATTCACGATAGGCCAAGTCGATCTCCATGGCCGATATGCTGATGCGATTACCTGATTACCCGGACACGTCCGTTAGAACTCAAGATTTTTTCTGATCTTACCAAAACCTTGGTCATTCCGACATTTATTGCGGGTATCTATTGCTCAACAGGCATGGTGTCTGGGGACCATGCATGCAGTAAGATTTAAGCCGGTGTCGCCAAGCAAGGTTCTCCGGTTTTTAAGGATGATTGCCAGTGATAATCACTGGCAGACAGAGGAGATCGCGCCAGGCTTGGCAGGTGGCGTCGACGATTGCGTCGTAGTCATCGTGTAGCCAATGCGAGAGATGGCGGGCCTTGAGATGCAGGATCACGCGCTCGATTGGATTGAGTTCTGGGGCATAGGGTGGCAGCGGTAAAAGCGTAACATTGTCCGGCACGTTGAGTGCCCTCACATCATGCCAGGCGGCTTGATCAAGCGTCATGACGGCATGCTCATCCGGGGCAAGCTCGGCTGCAAAACAATCAAGAAAATGTTGCATTGTCACTTTGTTGGCATGTGGCATCACCCAGGCATGGGCTTCGTCGGTGCCGACACGCACGGCTGCAAACAGATAGGCGAAGGTAAAACGGTTATCGCGTTTGCCGGGGGGGCGTTTGCCGCGCCACCACCAGCGATGTGTCACCCGCCCCTTCTGGCCGATGCGGGCCTCGCCCTGAAACCACAGCGTGATGCGCTTACCTTTGTGTGTATCAGCAACAGTCTTGAGTTGTTCACGGAGCCCCCCTAAAAGCCGCTTGCGCGGCCTCGTCTTTCTTCGGGTGAAAGGGCCTTGGCTTTTGACGCGAAAATTCAAGCCTTCGAAGAAGTTGCCCCATGTAATTGACATTATAGGTGACGCCGAATTTGGTTTTCACAATGTCGGCAAGATCGCTGAGTGTGTAGGCAGATATGCCATCGACTTCCGGATCAGGGCCGTTCTCAATGATGGTTTTGAGCTCGTTTTCCTGATCCTCAGTCAGCTTACGCGTGCGGCCTGGTTTCGGCCTGTCATTAAGGCCATTGAGCCCCTCCGCGTTGTAACGCTTGACGGCATCGCCGAGTGCCTGCCGCTCCATGCCGACGGCTTCCGCGGCAGCGGTAAACGTCATGCCACCCATGGCGTGGGCAAGAGCCAGCAGGCGCTTGGCCTTGCGGGGCATCTTTTCATTGCGCGCCATACGCTTGAGTTCATCGGGGTCATGAAGATCGCTGCGGATCTCAGTTCTCGCCGGCATGCCGTCCTCCCAGTCAGGTCCAATGGGAAGGATGGAATCATGATTTGCGGTAAAAGGGAATCCACTTGAGTCGATTCATCTATGAATTGTATAAGTCCTGTACGGATATGTCCAGTTTGGCAGGGCAAGATCTCTCGCGGCCTGCAGGGTCTACATGCGCCAGGGGGACATCAGCGAAACACGTAACAACTTTGAGATTGTTGCTCTCCAAATGCTTTTCTTAGGACTTTTTGTTTTCAGCCTTGAGTTTGCTCTGCCCGCTGTTATTTAAGTTCATTGATGACCTGGCAGAGTTGAGCTGAAAACATCAACACTGTTATCAGCTGCGCTTGCGCTGTGGCGGCAGATCCGTGCAGACACCTTCAAAGACTTCTGCTGCCATGCCGACCGTTTCACCAAGTGTCGGGTGTGGATGGATGGTTTTGCCGATGTCTGTTGCATCTGCGCCCATCTCAATAGCAAGACAGACTTCACCAATAAGATCACCGGCGTGTGTTCCAACAATACCGCCGCCGATACAGCGGTGTGTTTCCTTATCAAATAGCAGCTTGGTGAAGCCTTCATCGCGGCCATTCGCAATTGCTCGGCCGGAGGCTGCCCATGGAAACACAGCCTTTTCATAGGCAATGCCTTTTGTCTTGGCTTCCGTTTCAGTCAGGCCGGCCCAAGCAATTTCCGGGTCAGTATAAGCAACGGACGGAATTTGGCGTGCATCGAAGAAGCTCTTCTTTCCGTTGGCCGCTTCGGCTGCAACATGTCCTTCGTGCACCGCTTTATGGGCAAGCATAGGCTGACCGACGATATCGCCGATGGCAAAAACATGCGGAACGTTCGTCCGCATCTGCTTGTCAACATCAATAAATCCGCGTTCCGTAACGGAGACGCCGGCTTTGTCTGCGTCTATCAAATTGCCATTGGGTGTACGACCGACGGCAACCAGAACCAAATCGTATACTTCAGGGTTTGCAGGTGCATTCTTACCCTCAAAAGCAACATAGATGCCGTCTGGTTTAGCTTCAACACCAACAGTCTTGGTTTTGAGCATGATATTGTCGAACCGATGAGCGTTGACCTTTTCCCACGTCTTCACAAGGTCCCGGTCTGCGCCAGCCATCAACCCGTCGAGCATCTCTACCACATCAACACGTGCACCGAGGGTTGAATAAACATTGGCCATTTCCATGCCAATGATACCACCGCCAATCACCAGCATGCGCTTGGGAATCTGTCTCAGCTCAAGGGCGCCCGTGGAATCGACGATGCGCGGGTCTTCCGGTATGAATGGCAGTTTCACGGCTTCAGAACCGGCTGCAATAATGGCTTTTTCGAAATGGATAACCTTACGGCCGGACCCATCGGAAAGGTCAACGGCCATATGGTTCGGATCAAGGAAACTGCCCGTTCCGGTCACAACCTCTACTTTGCGGGCTTTGGCCATACCGGCCAAGCCACCTGTCAATTTGCCGACGACCTTATCTTTGTGCTGGCGTAAGGCAGGAAGGTCGATTTCAGGTGCGGCATAAGTAATGCCGTGCGCCGCCATGGATTTCACCTCATCCATCACGGCCGCGATATGCAGCAGCGCCTTTGATGGAATACACCCAACATTAAGGCAGACGCCACCGAGCGTTGACCAGCGTTCGACAAGTACGGTTTTCAGGCCAAGGTCTGCCGCCCGGAATGCGGCTGAATAGCCTCCAGGGCCAGAACCAAGAACGAGAGTCTCGCATGATATATCACTGCTGCCTGAATGGACAGCCGCGGTTGGTGCTGCCGCCGCTGCTGGTGTCTGCTCAGTTGCGGTTTGGGCTGGGGCGGTAGCAGGACCTGCGTCTGCCGCAGCCTCGCCACTGACCTCAAGTGTCAGGATCAGACCGCCCTTGGAAAGTCTGTCACCAAGCTGCACTTTAAGCTCGACAATTGTGCCTGCGACCGGCGCCGGCACATCAACTGTGGCCTTATCGCTCTCAAGCGTAATCAAGGGATCTTCCGGTGCCACCTGGCTGCCCGGTTCAACATGAATTTCAATCACCGGAACATTTTCAAAATCGCCAATATCCGGTACGGTGACTTCCATCACTGCCATGTTTGCGGTCTCCAGGGACTTGGATTGAACGGTATCTTGTTTTTGCTGCCGTAACTGCTGGTGCCCATCTTGAGCGTCCTGCGCAGCTGCGGGTACAGGAGAGGGGGCTGTGGGCGAAAAAATTTCCTGTTGCGGATCATTGGCCCCGTCTGTGTCTTTGGCAACCGGGCTAGCTGAAGGTTGTTGACTTTCACTTCCACCCGTTATCGCCTTTAAGAGTTTTGTTATCCAAGAGTTCGTTGTTTTTTCGGCACTTTTGCAGCGAACTCCTGATCTACTTTGCCGGGCAAATACGTCATTTGTCCCAGCTCTATGCGCCACGTCGTCTGTAATAGCCGATTTCTTCAGCCGGCTATAGAACCATTTGACGGAGGTCTCCGAGAATTTCGCACATCCGCCGCGTGAAACGCGCAGCAAGTGCACCATCAATCACGCGATGATCGTAGGAAAGGCACAGGGGCAGCATCGAACGCGGCTTAAACTCTTCGCCATTCCAGACAGGTTTTACAGCTGTGCGCACTACGCCCAGGATTGCCACTTCGGGAGCATTGACAATCGGTGTGAAGTTGGTGCCGCCGATGCCGCCCAGGCTTGAAATCGAGAATGTTGCGCCCTGGATATCTGCCGGTGTTATCTTGCCATCGCGCATACGCGCTGAGATATCACCCATCTCTTTCGAGAGCTCGATAATGCCTTTGCGATCAACTTCCTTGATAACCGGGACAACGAGACCATCCGGTGTGTCCACTGCAATACCGATGTTATAATACTGCTTATAGATCAGGGTATCGCCATTCGGCCCCAGTGATGAATTGAAGGCGGGAAACTCTTTCAAGCAGGCGACTGACGCTTTGAGAAGAAACGCCAGCAATGTCACTCGGTAACCGTCAGCTTTAGCTTTGGAATCCAATGAGCGGCGATAGTCATCGAGTTCTGTGATATCAGAATCATCCGAATGTGTAACATGCGGAATGTTAAGCCAGGCTCGATGAAGATGCGGGCCGGAAAGCTTTTTAAGCCGCGACAACGGCTTTTCCTCAATCGGGCCGAACTTGGCAAAGTCCTGCGGTGGAATTGGCTGGATACCCATGCCCCCGGCGGCCGGTGAGCTGACGGCACCGCCTGTCAGAGCGCGCTTGACATCGTCTTTGGTGATGCGGCCCTTGGCGCCTGTTCCGTCTATCGTTTTGAGATCAATATCAAGTTCACGGGCAATCATACGCACAGATGGGCTGGCATGAACATCGCCGAAATCTGCTGGTGGCGGAAGTCCTGACTTGCCAGAGGCACCAGACACAGGTGTGTTGTCTTTCTTTGGAGCCGGGGGCGGTGTTGGTGCTGCCGGTGTAGAAGCTTCCGGCGCCGCAGGTGCAGCATCAGCCGATGCCGGTGCTACTGCTGCATCTTCTTCACCTTCCATTTTTAGAATTGCGCTGCCCATACTGACTTTATCGCCAACGGCAACAAGAATTTCGACAATTTTGCCAGCTTGCGGGGCTGGTACGTCCAGGGTCGCTTTATCGCTTTCAAGCGAGACCAACGGATCTTCCGGTTGGACCGTATCGCCGGGAGAGACAAGAATCTCGATAACCGGCACATCGGTGAAATCTCCAATGTCGGGCACTTTGACTTCGATTACGGGCATAAGCAGGTCTCGATTGTTTAAAGAAGTGGGAGACGGCGGGCCTTCAGTGGATCGTCAGGCGCGTGCGGGATCGGGCTTGTTGGGGTCTATCTTATATTTCTGCATCGCTTCGCTGACAGTTTTGGATGGAATTTTGTTTTCATCTGCTAGGGCCTTGAGCGCGGCAATGGCTACGAAATATCGGTCAACCTCAAAGTGCGAGCGCAGTTTGCTGCGATAATCGGAACGGCCAAAACCGTCGGTCCCGAGAACGTAATAGGGGGCCTGGATATAGGCGCGTAGCTGTTCTGATATGAGTTTCATATAGTCTGTCGATGAAATAACGGGGCCGGGACAACCTTCCGCAAGCACCTGTGTGACATAGGGCACACGTGAGGGTTCCTCTGGATGCATGAGGTTCCAGCGTGCCACGGAGTCAGCCTCGCGCGACAGCTCATTAAAGCTGGTGACGGAATAAATGTCTGCGCTGATGCCAAAATCCACCTCTAAGAGTTCGGCACCGGCTATCACTTCATTCAGGATAGCCCCGCTGCCCATCAGTTTTACGGTATTCCGGGAAATGGCAGTATTTGCGGCACGCAGGCGATATATGCCCTTGATAATGCCCTCTTCAGCACCTTCAGGCATGGCTGGGTGCTGATAATTCTCGTTCATCGACGTGATGTAGTAGAACACGTCCTCCTGATCCTCAACCATCCGGCGCAGGCCATCACGCACGATGACGGCCATTTCGTAAGAAAACGTTGGATCATATGAGATGCAGTTTGGAATGGTCGCTGCAAACAAATGACTATGGCCGTCTTCGTGCTGCAGACCTTCACCATTAAGTGTCGTTCGTCCCGATGTTGCGCCAATCAAGAAACCGCGTGCCCGCGAATCTCCTGCAGCCCAGGCGAGATCATGGATGCGCTGGAAGCCGAACATCGAGTAGAAGATGTAAAACGGGATCATAATGACGTTGGAGGTCGAATAGCTGGTTGCCGCAGCGATCCACGATGACATCGCACCTGCCTCGTTAATGCCCTCCTGCAGAACCTGACCGTTTTTATCTTCTTTGTAATACATCAGCTGATCAGCATCTTGTGGCTGGTAGAGCTGACCGACCTGGCTGAAGATACCGTATTGGCGAAACATGCCTTCCATACCGAAGGTGCGGCTTTCGTCTGGCACGATCGGTACAATGCGCTTGCCGATGGATTTATCGCGCAACAATGAATTCAAAATGCGCACGAAAGCCATTGTGGACGAAATCTGCCGCTCTCTGGACGACTCCAACTGGGCCTTGAACGTTTCCAGGGGAGGCACCGTCAGTGTTTCATCCGCCTTAGGCCGCCGTTGTGGCAGATATCCGCCCAGTGCTGCACGCCGGTCGTGCAGATATTTCTCTTCCGGTGAACCGGGAGGCAGTTTGACGAATGGTAATTGAGGGATTTGTTCGTCTGTGACGGGGATTTTGAAGCGGTCACGAAATTGCTTCAACGCGTTCTCACCCATTTTTTTGGCCTGGTGCGAAATCATCTGGCCTTCGCCAGCCTCGCCCATACCAAATCCTTTGACGGTCTTGGTAAGGATCAAGCTTGGCTGGCCGACATGGGTTGCTGCGGCCTTATAGGCTGCAAAAACCTTATGCGTGTCATGACCTCCGCGTTTCAGAGCCCAGATCTGTTCATCGGACCAGTCAGCCACCATGGCGGCCGTTTCCGGATAGCGGCCGAAGAATTTTTCGCGGACATAAGCGCCGTCTTTTGATTTGAAATCCTGATATTCACCGTCGACGCACTCTTCCATAAGCTGACGCAGGCGCCCTGTGTGATCGCGTGCGAGCAGTTCATCCCAGCCGCTCCCCCACAGAACCTTTATGACGTTCCAGCCTGTGCCGCGGAAGTTGCCTTCCAGTTCCTGCACGATTTTGCCGTTGCCGCGCACCGGGCCATCAAGGCGCTGCAGGTTGCAGTTGATCACAAAAATCAGATTATCAAGCTTTTCACGTCCAGCCAGCGAAATAGCACCCAGGCTTTCCGGCTCATCCATTTCACCATCGCCGCAGAAGACCCAGATCTTGCGTCCTTCAGTTTTGGCAAGTCCACGATGGTGCAGATATTTTAAGAAGCGTGCAAGATAGATCGACATGATGGGACCAAGCCCCATCGAAACAGTTGGGAACTGCCAAAAATCCGACATCAGCCAGGGATGGGGATAAGACGACAGGCCATTACCTTCAACTTCCTGGCGGAAATTAAGAAGCTGTTCTTCACTAAGACGGCCTTCCAGAAAGGCGCGCGCATAAATGCCGGGCGACGAGTGGCCCTGATAGAAAATCAAATCGCCGCCATGGTCTTCAGACGGAGCCTGCCAAAAATGCTCGAACCCGGTATCATAAAGCATTGAGGCAGATTGGAATGATGCAATGTGGCCACCAAGCTCCGAACTTTCCTTGTTCGCCCTGAGAACGATGGCGGCTGCGTTCCAACGAATGACGGCGCGAATACGGCTTTCCAGTTCAGTATCGCCGGGATGCTCAGGCTGCTTTTCCAGAGGGATCGTATTGATATAGGCTGAATTTGCAGCAAACGGGATCTTAGCGCCGGAACGCTTCGCCGTTGAAACAACTTCCTCCAACAGATCATCGGCCACGCCAGTGCCTTCAAAGGCAATGACCGAATTTATAGCATCGATCCATTCCTTGCGTTCTTGAACATCATCCAGTTTGGACATCGCAACCTCTCAGCATACTCTTATGACTTGGTATGATTGTTTGACCGAAGATGTCAAATGGATTGCTTCATTTCCGTCAAAATATATTCGCTGATGAGGGGGCAGGTTTGCGCAAGTTGCACGGCGCACTGGCCAAAAAAGCTATGATGCGTGGATGGCAGGCATACAGTATGCAGGAAATAACTGCTTTTGTGATAATCACTTACCAATGCAGTAGGAGCGATCACATCTGATGCATTAATTTTTTTCCTTTGCAAATGTTCGCTGCGACTGTTTATCTTTTAAACGTGTCGGCAAAAGTGGCGCCAGAAGGCTCCAGCGCAGCTGCGAAGGACGCGCATCCTGCAATTCCATCAACCCGACTATCATTTTATTGTGGCCGGCGTTCGGCTGTGGGATATAAGTGTAGAACACGCGATCCCACACCGAGAGAAAAAAACCATAGTTGCTATCGGTTTCGGGCTGCATGGCCGAATGGTGGACACGGTGCATATCAGGCGTTACCAGTACCAGACGCAGCAATACGATCCAGCCAGGATGGAAGTTGCATGTTGGCGTGATTAAACATCGCCGAACTGCTAAGCACAACTTCGAACAGGAAGACCGCGATCGCGGCGGGCCCCAGCAGGAAAATGCAAAGAATTTTAAATACCATAGAAAGTATAATTTCAATCGGATGAAATCGGAAGCCTGTCGTGACATCCATATCACGATCCGCATGGTGGACCTTATGCAGCGTCCAGAGAATTGGTATTTTATGGCTCGCGACATGCTGGCCGTAGATGAAAAGATCAAGCAGCACAATTGCAAGCACAATTTCAAGCCAGGGCGCCCAGTCAATAAGGTTAAAGAGCCCCCAACCCTGCGCTGCTGCGCTCTCTGCTGCAGTAATCGCCACAATGGGCACGGCAATCCGCACGGCGATCGTGTCAATCGCAATCAGAGCAACGTTCGTAAACCATCGTCTGGTGCGCGTTTCAACACGCCGTCTGCGCGGCAACATGGCCTCAAGACCCGCCAGAGCTACCAAGACCGCCGCAAATATGCTCATCCGCGCGACTGGTTCAGATATCTCAAACGGCAACATGGTTCCTGCCTCCAGCCTATGTATGACCAGCCTACGTATGATTGTCAGGCGTCACCTGATATTTAACATAGGGGAGCATGCCTTTGAATGTGTTTATGCCGTGATGCGATGAACAATACGTGCGCGGATTGTGCCGTCTAACGCGCGCACTTGTTTTAAGACATCTTTCGCATCAGGTCTTGTGCAGTCGGCGTCCAGAACAACGTAGCCGATATCGCCTCTGGTCTGCAGATGCTGGCCGGCGATATTGATATCATTTTTGGAGAACACCTCATTGAAGCGATGCAGGACACCGGGCAGGTTGCGATGTACCTGAAGAAAACGGGTGCCGGCCGGGCGAGGCGGCAGCAGGACCTCCGGGAAATTCACAGCTCCAACCGTATTCCCGATATCTGAGTAATGAGCCAGTTTGCGCGCAACTTCCTCGCCAATGCGTGATTGGGCTTCCAGCGTTGAGCCGCCGACATGCGGCGTCAGAATAACATTCTCAATGCCCTGGAGCGGCGTTTTGAAAGCATCCGCATTGGAAGATGGTTCGACAGGGAAAACGTCGATGGCAGCACCGCCCACCTTGCCGCTCCGAAGCGCGTCAGCGAGTGCATCAATATCAACCTGATTGCCGCGGGCATTGTTGATGAGAAAGGCACCGTCCTTCATGCGGGCAAGCTGCTGCTTGCCAATAATCCCTTCTGTTTCAGGTGTTTGCGGGAGATGCAGAGTGACGACGTCCGCCTTCTCCAGAAGGTCGTCCAAAGATGCGGTTGGCTCGACATTGCCGTGGCGCAGCTTATCGGCGTGATCATAATATATCACGCGCATCCCCATGGCTTCAGCCAAATTCGCAAGTTGTGTGCCGATGTTTCCATAACCGACAATGCCTAAAGTTTTGCCGCGCACTTCACGGCTTTGAGCCGCCGACTTCTGCCATTCGCCGGTATGTGCGGCATTTGAGCGTGGGAACACCCGGCGAAACAACATAATCGTTTCAGCTATCGTCAGTTCGGCAACGGAACGCGTGTTTGAGAAAGGCGCATTGAAGACGGGTACCCCTCGCATTTCAGCCGTGACCAGATCAATCTGGTTCGTTCCAACAGAAAAGCAGCCAACGGCAATAAGCCTCCGAGCTGCGTTGATAATGTCTGCTGTTATCTGAGTACGCGAACGTATGCCGAGAATATGCACGTCCTGAAGGCGCTCGATAAGATCGGAAGCGTCAAGAGAACCGGTCAGACGCTCGACATTATTATACCCTGTCTCGGCCAGTGTTGTGAGAGCGGTTTCGCTTATACCCTCAAGCAGTAGGATCTTGATTTTTTCTTTCGGCAAAGATGGATTTCCGGTGATGCCCATGCGCGCTATTGTCCAAATTTTTTGCGTTGTTGTTATCTTGAAAGCGTTGTAGCCCGCTCTTGTCAGACGTTAAATGCTAATCGGGCTGCATCCTGACTGGTCGTCTAAGTGCAAGGAGGCCAGTGAGCATGTTGCGGTGAGCATTTTTATTTATGCAGATTGTACATTGACCCGCCAGCTCACGGTTTATTCAATTATTTAATCGTTTTCGTACTGATAGCCGGCTATTCTCAAACGTCAGTGTTAACTTTTGCGCATTGCACCCAAATGTAAGATATTATGGCTTTTCTCGCTAGAGTTAGGCTCCGCGCAGACATGAGATGTATGCAATAGTGCTCAGTCCTGTGTAAGAGTATGCTCAATTGTGCTCCATACGGCTTCGATATCCATGTTTGGATTTGCAGCAACGTGACGAAGCCAGTTCACTCCATCAATCTCTATTTTTGATGCAAGCCCTTTTGGCAGACGGCTTATAACTGCGTCAATGCTTTTTTGATCCGCAGGGCGCCACAAGATCACACCACTGTCGTTGGACGGATAAATTTGTACAGCATTGTGATGTGAAAGCCTGTCTCTTAATGTCTCAGCGCACGCAAATGTTTTTTCAATACGCTTTGAAACGCCTTGACGTCCCCATGCAAGCAGTGTCGCGAGCAAAATAATACCTGTTGCACCATGCGAACCAAGGACACCGATATTGGGGGCAGTCAGATAAGCGCCACCAAAGCTCAGTGCCGCGTGAGCCCGATCTACATCACGGAACAGGATAAGTGCCGATTCCTTTGGTTGAAACAGCCATTTATGTGCAGAAATTGCAATTGAGTCAGCCGTCTCAATGCCATTCAGACGATGTGCCAGTGTTTCGGATAAGCGCATTGGTCCTGCCCAGGCCGCATCAACATGCGTCCAGGCCGCTTTGCCTGCTAAATAGAGTGGATCAATCGCGCCGGTACTGGTCGCGCCTGCGGTCAGAACCAGAGCCGCTTCATCCAAATTCAGATTGCCATCGATGCAGGCTGGATTCATCCTGCCGAATTTATCGGTGGGAACCGTTTTGCAGGCAAGCCCAAGAATATGTGCTGATTTGGCAACCGAAATGTGCGCGGCCTCAGAGGTTATAACTGTCTTAACTTTTGCAATATCTCGGGCCGCCCAAAGAGCGGTCAGGTTTGAAAGTGTTGATCCCGGTGTCATATGACCGCCGGCCATACTGAAAACTGGTGCCAGCCAATCGATAACCTTCTCTTCGAGTTGCCGCGCGGCAGGGCCGACCTCAGGATGCAGAAGATTTTGGTTGAGCGATGCATTCCACATGCTGACCGCCCATGTGATCCAGGGCGTCGGCGGATCCATGTGGGCAAAGGCGGTTGGAGCGCCAAGGCGTCGGGCGCGAGCAAGGACCATCGGTGCAAGCAATTCGAGTGTTTCGGCTTCGCCGACACCGGTTTTAGGTAAAGTGTCTGGCAGATCCCTTGCAGCCTCTGCAGCCTTAGACAGCAGTCGAACGGCTTGCTTAAGCCCCACCTCATTAATCTCAAAAGATTGATCTATCATCGTGATTTTGAGAATATGATGTCATCTAATCTGCGGTTTCCAAAGTCCGGCGGGTTTTGAGATAGACGCGCGGATGGTTTGCCGCATCGGCGCAAATGACTTTGCCATCCTTGAAATATATCGCTGCAAAGCTTTCCGGTTTGGGGCCGGTTTCAATTTCGACATGGTCATAGCCGGCAGAAAGCCCAACAATTTGCAGCTTTACATCATACTGATCAGACCAGAACCATGGCACGGGATCATACTTTACACTTTCGCCCAGCATAGCCTGTGCGGCGGCCTTGCCCTGATCAATTGCGTTTTGCACGCTTTCAAGGCGAATAAAACCGCCATATCTGCGTGATGGAAACGACGCACAATCACCAGCTGCGTAAACATCCGGAGCCGAGGTTTGGCACGCCTCATCGACCCTTATGCCATTGTCTGTCACAATGCCGGCGGCGGTTGCAATGTTCGACTCGGGAATGCTGCCGATACCAACCAAAACAAGATCGCATGGTATGCTATCACCATTGTTAAGCTCGATCTGCGATACGTGTGTCTCGCCCAGAAGACGCAAAGGCATGACGTCTTTCAAGATTTTGACGCCATGGCGCTGATGCAGATCCTCGAAGAAATGCGAGATTTGAGGGCAAACAACACGCTTCAGGATACGGTCAGCGCCTTCTATAATCGTAACATCATGTCCCCGCGCACGCATTGAGGCGGCGACTTCGAGACCTATATAACCGCCGCCGATAATGACAATCCTGGGTTTCTCCAATGATGTGACGGCCTTTGAAAGGCGTGTCGTATCATCTAATGTGCGTAAAGAGTATACACCCTCAAGATTGATGCCGGGAATATCGAGAGTGCGTGCACGCGAGCCAGTCGCCAGCAGGAGCTTCGCGTAAGGCAGGCGCTGGCCATCGTCAGTCTCGACGGTGCGTGCAGCCGTGTCAACCGACATCACGTGGCGCCCAAACATCGTATTTACATTGTATTCTGTAAAGTAGGCCGCGCTTGTTAGAAAAAGGCGGTCTTGCTCCATTTCGCCTTTAAGAAAGGCCTTTGACAGCGGTGGGCGTTGATACGGTGCATAAGGTTCATCACCGATAATATAAAGCGCGCCATCATATCCTGCTCTACGCAGCGTCTCGATTGCCTTCATGCCGCATTGGCCAGCTCCGGCGATAACTATGGGATCTTGGCTGGTCACTCTCAAACCTATTGTGAAAACTCTACACCAAGGCGCCAGGCAAGATCACTCAGGCGATCCTGCCCGAAAAACATTTCATCACCTAGAAAATAGGTTGGAGAGCCAAAAACACCGCGGTCTATGGCTTCCTTGGTCGCCTGCTCGAACGCAGTAACGGCTTCGGGAGTTTTGGCAAGCTCCAACAGCTTCACACCATCGAGCCCTGCCTCATTCAGCGTCGCGAGGACGCTAGCTTCGTCTGAGATATCTCTTTCCTGTGTATATATTGCTCGCAGTAAAGCAAAGGAAACTGCGTGTGGCTCAACCCCTGCCGATTGCGCAGACAGAATAAGCCGGCCGGCCAGGCCTGGTGGCACAGGCCAGTGTTTCGGCTTTGGATTAATCTCCAGCCCCCAGCGTTCGGCTTGCCGTTTCATATCCGCCAGCCTGTAGGCCAGGCGGGCGGGTGATTGTTTAAACGGCGGCGTGGTCTCAGCAGCTGTGAACACGGTGCCAATGTCAACGGGCTTGAAGAGTACTTTGGCGCCAGCTTGCTGCGCAACGGACATCAAGCGAGGTTCGCCAAGATAGGCAAACCCCGAAATTGGTGCATAGTAGTAGTCAATCACAGCTGACATTAAAAACAACCACCCTGTTTGTTCAAGTTTATTCAGCAGCTTCCGCCATGGCGTAGGGGTAACCCTCATCGATTGGCAGCGATGGATCGCGTGACCATTCGTTCCAGGAGCCGAAGTAAATTTTCACCTTTGATACACCGGCTTCCTTCAACGCAACAAACGTGTTGGAGGCCCGGGCACCTTTAAAGCAGTAAATGATGACCTTGCTGTCCGGGGTGATGCCGACGGTGCCGAACTCTGCAAGCAGTTCTTCCTTGGACTTGAAGACAGGACCGTTGTCGCCTGGTTTCATCATGCGGTACCATTCAAGCCAGACGGCACGTGGCAACCGGCCTTTGCGTGGACAGAAGTCCTTACCGTAGGGAGATGAACTCTCACCGATCCATTCGTCCACGTCGCGAACGTCCAGCAGCGTAATTGTACCATCGATCAAAGCATCACTAACTTCTTCAAGGTCTGCCATCAGCAGAGGCGCTGAGGCGGGATTGATCGGGAATTGAGATGGCGTGACCGTTGGTACCTCAGTGGTGGTCGCAAGTCCTTCCGCCACCCAGGCCTGGTATCCGCCATGGAGAATCTTGACCTTATCATATCCAAGATATTGGAGCAGATAGTAGCCGCGGCAGGACTGGCCGAAGCCGGTGTTCATGGACTGCTCATAGATGACAGCCGTCTCTTCGCCTGACAAACCGGCTGATGAAAAAGCTTCTGCAAATTTGCTTGTCAGCTCTTTCATTCCTTCGGGGGTTGAGGTTGCCAGATAGGTAAATATTTCGTGCAGGTTCACCGCGCCCGGAATGTGACCCTGGGCATATGTATCAGGATCACGCGTATCAATCACAACAATCCCCGGTTCAGATATTGCCTCGCTCAATTCTGCTGGTGAAATCAATGCTTCAGACATGGAACGGCCTCCTTACATGCCATCTTACTTTAACCCAACACTATGCGGCTGCCCGGACTGAATTTCTGGATCATAGGCAGCAGCATAGTTTCATTAATGTGCAACTGCAGTATCCGCTGCCCCCAGATCTGCCAGCATTTTTCGCAGTTGTTTCGTTGCGGGCGTCACGATTGCGCAGAAATACGCCTCACGCAGGCGCCGCTGAGCAGCCCCATGTGAGACATAGCCACGTGCTCCGCAATGCAGCATCGCATTATGCGCGCTTGCCACAGCGAGATCGCCTGCAAGCAACCGTGCGCGCACGACTTCGATGAAATACTCTTTGCTTGTGTCATATGGCGTTTTGGCAAGTTCTGTCACCTTGGCTTCCAGCCCATCAAGCTTCTCGCGGAAGTGCTCCGGCTGGTCGGGCAGGTATTTGTTCACATGGCCCAGTGTCGGCTGCATCTGAACCATGAGATCAATGCATGAGCGGATCATGCCAAACGCCATGCCGCTTTGCAGCATGATGAAACCGGCGCGAATTTTGAGCAGATAATCGTCAATTGGATCTGCCAGAATGCGCGCATCTGAAATAAAGGCATTGCGCAGTTGTATGGTATAGGTACGGGTGCCTTCCAAAGCGACGAAATGGTCGTTTTCAGCCAGGCGCACACCCTCTCCGGCGCAATCCACGACAGCCATCACGCGCTTGTCTTCGGCACCCGGAACGTCGAATACGATCGCGAACATATGGTTCGGACCCAGATTTGACACCCACGGCAAAACCCCGGTGACGCGATAGCCACCGTCAACACGCTCGGCTTTGAGCTTCAGGCGCTCAATCCCAAAGAAATTCTTCATCGGGTTGGAAAGGCCTGTACCACCGAGTTGCGCGCCGCTGGCAACTTTGGCTTCGAGTTCTGATTTGACGGCTTCATTATCAGAATTAGAGATATACCAGGCTAGCGCGTTTTGACACCACATGCAAAACGCCGTGGACAGGCAATGTTCGCCGGCGATGGACATAACCTCGACACTTGTTGCGATGTCAGGCGTTGTATTTCCGGCATTTGGCAAATGCTGCGCATACGCGCCTGCCTTGCCGAAGGATCGCATCACATCTTCTGGGTATACGCCATCGGTATCAATTGCCGTAACAAGGGGAGCAAGCTGTTGGTCTGCAATTGTCCGCGCCTCGGCAATAAGATCAGCCGGTTGCATGGCAACAAGTGTTGGCGTGGCTTCTGGGGCTGGCGTTTTGCCGGGGGCGGCCTTGTCCGTGCGTGATGGAAATATGTTAGAAAAAAAATTCATGCGGCTTTCTCCTTCAAGCGGAAGCATGCGGATATAAAATCTACTCCGCACACTCCGTTCTGGATCAGGCTGATTTGGCAACCATGTTCACAGGGCGTGAAAATGTGTTGAAGACCGGCGACCACTGGCAGACGTGTGCAATGAGTTCATCGATCTGTTCTTGTGAACAGTCAGCATCCATTTGCACATTGATACGCACATCCGTGAAACCGACCGGCTTTTCCGAGGTGTCGCCAGTCCCCCACACGGCTGTAATGTTGAGATCCCCTTCCAGTTCAACTGCGAGGGAATTAATCGTAATCCCGCGATGAATGGCATTGGCGTGAAGACCAACAGCGATGCATGATCCCAAAGCCGCCAGCGAAGCTTCCGATGGGTTAGGGGCTGTGTCGTCACCAAGCAGGCCAGGAGGCTCGTCAACGATGTATGGTTCCAGATTGCGGATATAGTTTGCATGCCGGAAACGGCCTTCGGCAACTGTTTTGCATTTGAGCGTCTTAACCGCTTGTGGGTTTGCCTTGCCCGCCTCTATAAGACCATTGAGGCCATCCTTATCAATAGGGGCAAGGCATCCTGTCAGGGCTGTAGCTGGTTCAGACATATTTTCCTCCTTTGAGTTGATAGAAGTCCCAACTTCACTCCGACCGCAGCCAGCTGAAATGCCGGATAGCCAGTTGTAGAATGAAATCAAGCGTGAAACCAATGATTCCGATAATGATCACAATTGCTGCAAGGCTTGCGTATTCCAACGTGTCGCGCGCATCGTTAATGGCGTAGCCTAAGCCGGAGGTGACGCCGAGATATTCGGCAGGCACCAAAATGATCCAGGCAACCCCAAGTGCCAGACGAATGCCGGTAAGAATATCTTGTGCAATGGCTGGCAGAATAATAACCGCCAGCATATGCCACGCACGTGCGCCAAGATTACGTGCAACCTTGAACCAGGCCGGATCAATACGCTTCAGGCCGGCCGCAGTTGAGAACAGCACCGGCCAGACCGCAGCAACTGAGATTAGAAAGATGATGGCGCCATCCCACGTCGCATATGCCATGACGGCAATCGGCATCCATGATAGCGGGCTGATCATACGAAGAAATTGAAATGGGATGTTGGTCAGTTTTTGAAACGCACTGAACCAACCCACCAGGATGCCGGCCGGCACACCAATAAGGATTGCCCAGAACAGTCCAAAGCCGACACGATAAAGACTTGGGATAATCATACCCAGGGCTTCACCGGACTGTACCATTTCAACCAGGCGGATCAACGCAGGCTCCGGTGCGAAGTCAGCAAATGCCGAAAGATCGGGGTCGCTCTGGATGAGATAGCCGCCAACCCACCAGGCAGCCAAGAGAAGGCCCATACCGGCAATAGCGTAACCGAGGCTTTCAGCCACATGACGTGCATACCGGCGCCAATCCCAGGCAGGTGAAGCTGTTGACGCTGCATTGGCGTCAGCAGCAACATCTGCAGGGTGAAGACCAGAGGGAGCGTGCGTATCAACAGCCATGTTTAAAGCTCAAGGATCTCTTTGCGATTGAATGGATCACCCGGATTAACCGATGGATCTTTCTTCCACTCTGGATACTTGTTGAGTGCATTGCGCACGTAGTTATAGTTCACCAGATCTTTCACGACAAAATCAGGGTCTAGACTTTTCAAGAAAGTTCCGTCGCCGCCAACAAGGGTTTTGTTCATCTCTTCAACAATCAATCTGGTTGCCGATGGATAGGGCCAGGGTTGGAAATCAATCCGGCCGTTGCCCCAGCTTTCTGCGTTCTTGATCGCGCCGCTCTCGGTGTAACTTTTTTCGTCTTCATAAAGCGTCATGGCCCGCTCAACGATCTTCGCCGGCATAGGCAGGTATTTCTCGCCATCTTTCGACATCAGATAAGCGGCTTCTTTTTTATTGTTTGAGGCATAAATCTGTGCGCGAACGACAGCGTTCATGACCTTTTGCGTCCATTCCTGCTTTTTCGTTGTCGCCTCTTCATGCATGCAGATGACGCAGCAGGGATGATTTTTCCAGATGTCGCCAGTAAAACGCAGCATGCGCGCACCAGCTTTAAGCTCACCCATCGCATTGAACGGTTCAGCAACGATGTACGCATCGATTTTGCGGCTTGCCAATGCGGCCGGCATTTCTGGCGGCGGCAGGATCTGCAGGTTGCACTGATTTTTTGCAAGTGGCTTGGATGCCGGTTGAATTACCGGTTCGATACCTGATTTCCGAAGCGCATATTGCAGAACAATATTGTGCATGGAGTACCAGAAGGGCACTGCAACCTGTGTTCCGCCAAGTTGCTTAAAATCCTGAATATCCGTATGGCGCCCGACGACAAGGCCGGAACCATTGGTGTGCGCCCACGACATCAGCTTAACAGGTATCTTATTATTGTAGCGCATCCAAACAGGGATTGGTTTAAGGAAGTGCACAAGGTTGAATTTGTTCGTCACAAACCCTTCGACCAGAGGAGACCAGCCACGTATGAGAGTTGGCCGTTCAGCCTCCAGACCCTCATCCTTAAAGTAGCCCATGCCATGGGCAACAAGCAGTGCTGTTGCATCTGTAATTGGTAAATAGCCAATACGCACGACCTCATCGTCGGCAGCATAGGCCGGCAGTGAACCAGCCATGGATCCCATAGCTGCCATCAATCCACCGGCAGCAAACATATCCAGTGTTTGACGGCGCGTAAAATCCGCAGAAAAGTAATCGTCATCCCAGTCAGGATCATGATTGCTGTCAATGTCCGGCGCTTTTGATTTGTTGACCATGCTCACTTCCTTCCACCTTATGAAATCTATTGGTTCATCGGGACCGGCCGTGCTTGAGAAGCGTCGGCTGTTTGTGTCCCTTGTTTTGCTTCCGCCAGGCTGTGCACGGTGTCGGACAGCTCAATTCCCGCCACTTTCTCGTAAGCGGCAACCAAACTGTCACGAGCTTGCATAAATTGCTTGCTTGAAGGCAATCGCTCACCATGCAGCGGTATTTCAACTTCTGTTTGAATCTGCCCGGGATTTGCCCCCATGACCAGAGCGCGGTCTGCCATCATGACGGCCTCTGAAACCTCATGCGTAACGAGCAGCAGTGTGATGCCCATTTCACGTGCAATACGGCGTATGTCTCTTTGCAGCGCATGGCGCGTAAAGGCATCAAGCGCTGAGAGTGGCTCATCAAGCAGGAGGACTTTGGGATGCAACGCCAGTGAACGGGCAAGCGCCACCCGCTGCTGTTGCCCGCCTGACAGGTCCTGGACATTGCGTTTTGCGAATTTGCCAAGCTCCACCAGTTCAAGCATCTTGGGCACTGTGGTTGCCATTTCGTGGGTGCGGCGGTTGAATTTCAATCCGAGAGATACATTCTGCTCGACCGTCATCCAGGGATAGAGGCTTGGCGCCTGAAACATCATTACCCACTCGGGGGAGGGCCCCGTGACATTAGCCCCATCGATGCAAAGCTGGCCTTCTTTCGGAACCGTTAGTCCGCACAAAATATGAAGAAGCGTAGATTTCCCGCATCCTGACCTGCCAATGAAGGCGACAGACTCGCCTGGCTGAATCTCGAGAGATATATTACGGATAGTATAATCTTCACCGCGCCCGTAGGTGTGTCCGATGGTTTTTGCTACAATATGGGCACCATGTTTCACCATTGAACGCCTACATCCTTCATTGGATCAAAGAAACAGACCGGTTTGTTTTGTTAACTATGAACAAGAACCATGCCAAACTGGAAAGATATATTCAAGGCATTGTTTTGAAGTCTTTATTTGCCCTGCTGCAGCTCAGCATTTTATGTTTGCCTTATTGAAAGGCTTAAGATTTTAGCACATGCTGCTAAAAATGCGCCAGTTAGCCACGGCTTCCGCCAGCTTGGCTCTGATATTTCTGAACCGAAGGCATTGCAGCGAACACATTTGGGAGCCCGCATAATTAAGTTTATGGTTAATCAGCTATTGCAAGCATGTTATAGTTTTTCTATAGGAAGGGCTTGAAAACTATTGTTGCAGCTGAGGCGCTCATGGGGGCTCACTCTATTCACAAAGAAGATAGCTCAGCCGGCATAAAAAGCCGGCCTGCAATTCAAAAGCTCCCCTTCGCGGCCCATGATGGAGACAGTCCGCGTGACAGGCTTATGGCTGCCGCACGCGAACTTATTTGCCGTGATGGCATAACGGCAACCGGCATTGATAAGATTGTTGAAAGGGCCTGCACGGCGAAAACGACCCTGTATAAGGTTTTCGGTTCCAAAGACGCCCTGGTCGAAGCTGTACTTGAAGCTGAAGGGCTCGCGTGGCGTGATTGGTTTATACAACGGTTGAAGGCGCATCAGAGTAAACCTGCAACCAAGCTGGCAGGCGTGTTTGAAATTCTTGAGATATGGTTTCATTCTGAACGCTTCTACGGCTGCCCGTTCATAAATGCCGTGGGGGAAGGGCGTAAGAATGATGATCGTATGCGTGACATCGCCATCAAGCACAAAAAAATTGTTCTTACAGAGCTAGAAGGTCTAGCCCGTAAGGCAGGCGCTTCCAATCCCTCACGTTTAACGCATGAACTTGCTTTGTTAATGGATGGTGCAATCGTGACCGCAATGATCACGAAAGATCCAAGCGTGGCACGTACTGCAGGGCATGCCGCGAAAATCGTCATCGACAATGCTATCGATGCCGAAAATGCGTTGGCGCAAGCTTGATGGGTTTATGTTGAATTTTCTGCAGGCTTCAGGAGAGGCAGACCATGCGGAATGCCTTTGTTTTGGACGCTGATGGATAGAGGCCGATGATGAACACCGCCATTGCGCCTTGGGATCCGATCAACGAACGTCGCGTAAATCTCAGCTTCCAGTGCAGATATATGGTCGACCAGCTGCTACCGGTGCTAATGCAGGCTAAACTGGCAGGTGCATACAGCGTGCGAGATTACAATGAAAAACACTTGCGGTAATGATCGTTGATGCCGCCGGCGGTTGTCAGCCAAACCGTATTACCGCTGCGCTCTACAATATACTTCAGGGCACGCTCCAGATGTTTGATGCGGTGGGGGTGTCCCATAAGATAGGGATGTAATGCAATGCCCATCACAAGGGGCCACTGTTTGCTTTCCGCTAGCATGACGTCAAAGGCGTCAATGACCATATCTGAGAAATCCGCGCCTTCGCGCTTGCGGGCAACGATTTGCGGGATGTCATTCAGCTCTTGCGGGTAAGGAACAGAAAGAATTCTACCTGAGCGCGTGCTCATCCATACCGGCTGGTCGTCGTGGCACCAATCCAGCAGGTAGTCATAACCAGCCTCCTGTAACAGATCCGGCGTTCTTGCACTTTGTGAAATCCAGGGTCCGAGCCAGCCTTTGGGCGCGATGCCTTCATGGCGTGTGAGTGTTTCAGTCGCCTCACGGATCAAATTACGTTCCTGATCTTCGCTTAGGGTGCCCTGACGTTCCGCATTCGTGCGGCCGTGCCCGGCAATTTCATCGCCTCTGGCACGAAAGGCCTCGACGACACCAGGCGCTTCTTCATACATTAGGCTGTTCGCAAGAACGGTGCATGGCATCGATACACGATCAAACAGATCAATCATGCGCCAGACACCGACCCGGTTTCCATAATCTCGCCAGGCATAATTCAAAACGTCTGGCTGCGGACCGCCTGGGGCAAGTTCTGCCCCCAAGCCTTCCCCGAAGGAAAAACACTCCAAATTCATTCCGAGATAGACAGCAAGTGTCCGCCCTTCCGGCCATGAAAATTTAGGCCGTTCCCGAATGGGTGAAAATGAATATCTTGCGTGGTTTGGAAGTGCCATGTGTCACCTCTATTCTGAGTTCTGAAAAATAGGCAAAACAACAAAAAAACGCCTAAAATATTATCTGTATGCTTTTGATTTAATCATTTTGTTTTTTTTGATAAATTAATACTGATCTTTCTCCTGCTATGGCTCGTTAAGCAATTATCTGTCAAGTTTTTTAACCTTAGAGCCTGTCCGTAAAAATGTTGAGTCATCAGAATCACTTATGGTTCAACTC
>CAYUYL010000002.1:0-43588 GCA_964449195.1 uncultured Filomicrobium sp. | reverse complement strand
TGGCCATGATCCGGCTCATGTTAAGGAGAATTGTAAGATTGAGAAATGCTTAGAGCCTGTCCGTAAAAATGTTGAGTCATCAGAATCACTTATGATTCAGATCCTTGAGTGAGCGAGGTCCGTAAATATGAAATTTACCCCCTTAGTTGTGCTTCTCTCTTTATGCCGACTATCCCACAATCAATAATGCAGAGCATTGAGAGGCGTTGATTTTACTGGCTAATTTTAAGGACGGACTCTTAGATTTTTATTGGGACAAACTCTAAAGGACGAGGTCTTGGAGGCGCTAGAACGATGATTGTGCTCGATAGCTATGCTTTAATTAGTGCCATAGGACAAAATCCACATATATTTGGAGATATTGACACCAGGGTACAGAAACAAGCCCTGGCATTACTTGCGGCACAATTGAAGCAGCGGTCTTTAAAACTTGAACAGTATATAGCCATAAGTGGTGCAATTGGGCACAAGCAGCTCGAATTATACCTGGATACAGTCGATGATAAATTTTTATCAGCTCTCATAAAGAAGCTCGACAGATATTCTCTTGCTGCAACAAGCAGTGACCCTAATGTACTTCGACAGCACTTAGTTAATCTTGCTACCGTTAAGAGCCTGTCCGTAAAAATGTTGAGTCATCAGAATCACTTATGATTCAGATCCTTGAGTGAGCGAGGTCCGTAAATATGAAATTTACCCCCTTAGTTGTGCTTCTCTCTTTATGCCGACTATCCCACAATCAATAATGCAGAGCATTGAGAGGCGTTGATTTTACTGGCTAATTTTAAGGACGGACTCTAAGATTAGCCCTTGCCCCAAGCCTAAAAGCAAAACAAGAAAGCCAAAAAGGTTGAACGAAAATGCGCAGAAAGATAATAAAGTTAATGCGAACAAGCCACATGCAATATTAACAAAACCTCCTAGGTAAAGCTGATTTAGCTCGAAAAAACTGCATAATAAAAATACAAATACTTGTTTTTAAATACTGTCTGTCAACTTCCAAGCGAATTTGAAGTTGCAATAGAAAAAGCCAATGGCAAGACTGCTTTGGGTGTTTGAAACGGGGCCACATCACTTCTAAAAGCAGGCATCGTCGTTACCCAGGCTACCGTATAAATGCTGCCACAACCAACGTCCCTTCCTGGGATTAAAGGTCTGTCGGCGTTTGCAGTCTCTGCGCGACCAATCCAATTCCAACCGCCGCTGTTAAGTATAACGCCGCTCCCCGGTGAGTTTGACCTGCCCCCCAAAAATCAAGCCAATGTAAATGAGAATTTGTTCTTCTAACGTTCGGTAAAGAGAACAAAATATGCGTAAGAGCCGTTTTACGGAAGAGCAGATCGTCGGCATCCTGAAAGAGTATGAGGCGGGCGCGAAGGTGGATGAGCTGTGTCGGCGTCACGGCATGTCATCAGCGACGTTTTACAAATGGAAAGCCAAGTACGCAGAGATGGATGTCAAGGAGATCAAACGGTTACGTGAGCTTGAAGACGAGAACGCCAAGCTCAAGAAGCTGCTAGCTGAAGCGATGGTCGATAACGATGCATTAAAGACGCTGCTTGCAAAAAAGTGGTAACACCTGAAGCCCGCCGCCGGGCGGTGGCAACCGTCCAGGATGCGCATGGTCTTTCCGTGCGCCGGGCCTGCCGCCTTGCCGGCATCTCTCGCCGCGTCCGGATAAGTACGAGCGATTGCGCAACCGGCTCAGGGAGCTTGCGAGCGCGCACAAGCGTTATGGCTACCGCATGCTCGCAGCCAAGCTTGCGCGCGAAGGGTTTCGGGTGAACCACAAAGTGATTGAACGCATCTACCGCGAAGAAATGCTGGCGCTACGACGTCGTATTCGCAAACGGCGACCGCGTCGGGCACGCGAGGGCAGCTGGTGCCCGATCCGCGCCAATCAGCGCTGGTCGTTGGATTTTACCGAAGACAGCCTGGCCAACGGCGTCAAGTTCCGCACCGCCAACCTGAAGGATGATTGCACACGTGAGTGCCCGGCGATCGACGTTGCCTTCTCGATCCCCGGCGAACGTGTCGTCGAAATGCTGGAGCGTGCCGCCCGCGAACACGGCTATCCGGATCGTCTTGTCGTTGATAACGGCCCGGAACTGCGCGGCCGCGCGATGGAGCGTTGGGCGTCTGATCATCGCGTTGAACTTTACTTCATCGATCCCGGTAAGCCGACGCAAAACGCTTACATCGAAAGCTTCAACGGTCGGTTCCGCGAAGAATGCCTGAACCTCAACTGGTTCACGTCTCTTGAGGAAGCCCGCGAGATCATCGAAGGCTGGCGCGTTGATTACAATGAAGAACGGCCGCATTCCTCGCTCGGATATCAAACACCTTCGGAGTTTGCCGCAAAGCGCCTTCGCTCACTTCAGGCCCACCAGCAGGATGGCCCGCCTTCCCTTGTCCCCGCCCTCACTCGCCAAATTGGGCGAGCGAGCGAGGGCAGCTCCGGCGGGATGGCTATAGCGGAGCAAGCCGTTTAAAAACAAAACCCTTGACACTGAAGCTCTGATCGCATAAGAATGGAACGTATTGCGAACAAAGTCTCTTTACATATGGCCCTGAGAACGGGGGCAGCTCAAGTTGGCTGGCTGAGATAGCTTATTTCCGGGCCTGGGATTTGATCTCGAAAGGCACCTTGTTCTTGTCAAGCAAGAGAATGTACTTTCCGGGTGGCAAGGTTGCGCTAGAGCCGGTGGCAGATACCGTCGTAACCTCCTTGCCGGTATTCGCATCAACGATAGAGCGTCTGTTGATCGGTAACCCCTTAAAAGATATTGATCCAGCGTCAATATCCCTTATCTCACCGGCTTTCAATGAAACTTGAACCTCAATGCTGCCGAACATCACGACGTAACTGGATGGTATTACATTCATGCTGTTGCGCGACGAAGACAGCTTGCCGACGGTCTCTTTCGTTTCCCAGTCGCGGATTTCGTGGCCTCGATACGATGCAGCGGGAAGTCTTATGATGGCTGTTTCAATAGCCGTTTTCTTGCCAGGCTCTACCTCAATACTGCGCCAGTAGCTGTTGCCGAATTTGACATTGTAAAAACCCGGGGGCAGCGCGATATCTGAGGTGACTGAGGATAATGATCCGACGGTTTTCCCTGTCTTCACGCTGATGACTGAGTGGCGGCTGGCCGATGGGTTTTTGAGAGCCAATGTGCCGGGCTTTGTCGATTTCGCCTTAACTCTCTTTGGCAACGCAACTTTAACTGTTTCAACCGCTGCCGTCAGCCGCTCGACGAGTTTCCCGGTGGAATTGGCTTCCCAGCAACTGCCGCGTCCGACGCGGGCAATGCACTGCAACTGATAGCGCGCGGCAACATCAACGGCAAAACCAATCGTATGAACGGTCAAAGAGGCGTCGGCTTCTGCAAGCGTTTTCGCGACGGCACAGGGATCGCCTTCGCATGTTTCTTTGCCATCGCTGACGAGGACGACAACACGCGATGATGCTGCCTTTTCGGCTTTGAGGTCGTTTGCTGCCAGCTCCAGTACCAGAGTGATCGGAGTATAGCCACGCGCATTGAGGCTCTGGGTTTTCGCGATAACGTCAGGGCGGTTTTCACCAACAGGCTTGAACGGCGTCAGCAACTGGGTGTCCATGCAATTTTTTTAGCAGTGACCGATTGATGACCATAAGCCCTCAATGCAAGCCGTGTCGTCGACGGCAATCCTGAGACGAGTTTGCTTACGGCAATCTGTGCTGCCTCGATCCGACGCTGTCCACTCGCCAGTTTGGAGCGCATATTGCCGGAAGCATCAACAATCAATGCGATGCTCTTATCGCTGGCAAGAGCAGCGGTGGATGCCATCAGGGCTGTAACACCAGAGGCGATAACGGCAGTTATAGAGCATGATCGCGCAGCAAAACTCATCATGAAATTTCCCCCAACAACCCTCATCAATGATTGCTACACACGATAGTATTTGAAAATACAAAGCAGAGCCGACAAGGATCACTCGGCTTTCAAAGCGGCGCGATGATCTTTTTGGTTGTAGCCCATATCTAGCGGATGGTGGCACAATCAAACGATATCCACGACCGTACCACCTTTAATAGCTGACCTCAACATTGCACTCGCCCGCTCATCAGTGATACTGTATTCAATGGCAGCTTCTGGGATGAACCTGCCCCTACAAGCCCCCTTCCATACCTATTTCGTTCCATACATACGATCACCGGCATCGCCAAGTCCGGGCACGATGTAGCCGTGCTCGTTTAGTTTTTCGTCGACGGCGGCTGTGAAAATGGGAACATCGGGATGGGCGGTGGCAAAGCGCTCGACGCCTTCTGGTGCCGCCAGAACGCACACGAACTTCATATTGCCGGCACCTGCCGCTTTGAGTTGCGAGATTGCGGCGATGGCTGAATTAGCTGTTGCGAGCATCGGATCGATAACAATAACCGGACGCTCGGCGATATCTTCGGGCAGTTTGCGGTAATATTCGATGGCCGTCAGCGTTTCAGGATCGCGGTAAAGGCCGATATGGCCGACCTTGGCCAGGGGAACAAGCTCCAGCATGCCCTCCAGCAATCCGTTACCGGCCCTGAGGATCGACACAAAAACAAGCTTTTTACCCTCCAGCACAGGCGCAGTCATGGAGGTCATTGGTGTCTCGATATACCGGCCCGACAATGGCAGATCACGCAACACTTCATAGCCGAGCAGCAGACTGAGCTCGCGCAGAATTTGACGAAAATCCGGGGTTGCGGTCTTTTTGTCCCGTAACTGTGTCAATTTATGCTGAACAAGAGGGTGGTCAACCACAGTTAGAGTTTCAGACATGGTTTCTCCACTCCTTGCCTTTGAGAGCGCCCAAGAGACAATACTGCGCCAATCCTGGGACGATAGTGCCTTCAAAAAACCGAACCGTCACTGATAATTCTGATGGGCGGGCCGCCATGCGCGCGTAATTGTGACGCAACGCGCCGGCCTGCTGCCCAGGTGCCGCCCTCTAAAACACTTGCCAATGGCAACGCCTGCGCGTCAAGATCCAGCTTATGGCGCACAGCTCCGGCAAGCAGGTCCAGCAGGGCCACGGTTAAAGCTCGCCATTCCACGATAAGCGGGTCGCCCGGAGCATGCGCTTCATTTAGGGCCCCCGCATCCCGCACCTCAAGCACGCCGAGATCGACTAACAGACCGCCGTTGCGGTATTCAGCCAACCCTGTCAGGTCATCAATACCGGTGATGCGGATACCAGCGTCCTCAAGAGGTTCGATCAGCGAATAGGTGAGCCATTGTGAAAGTTTGTGAAACGGCACAAGGCCATCCGTTTCGCCAGCGCATGTCACAGCCGGATGCTGCCATGTATCACCAAGATTGACGCCGCCAACGTCAAGACGGCCGGGCCAAATGCTGCCGAATGCGCTAAGGATCATCTTCAGCAGATCAGACGCCTGAGCGGAAGCGGCATGAGCGGAACCTGAATGTGTGCGTTTGATCCAGTCGTACAGGCCGCCAATACGCGGTGTTTCACTTGAAAAAAATTCAGGCTTCGCCGATAGCGCATCACCGAGCGCCCTCATGAGCGCGGCGCGGCCGTCCAGACCGTCGAGCGGATTATCCTGCGTCACTTGAAACGCCGCCGCCAGACGTTCCCGTGTCACAGCCTGCAGACCGGCCGCATCTGCGATCAGCTTATTATCCGCTGATGACGAAAACAGCCCAGCCTGGAAACTGTCCAGACTGGCGAGGGCCAACCCTTCCGAGCGCGCGTAAGACGTGCTCGTGCACGGGTCAAAATAACGCCAATTCGGGCCGGCACCGGCATCCAGCAGAACGCTTGTGACAACAAGGTCGAGCTGAATACGCGCCATCTCATCCCTGTCAATATCAAGGCTGTGCGCCATTTCCCTCCAGCGATCAACACCAGCAAAGTTGAAATGCCGCCAACGGGCGTGAAATGGAACTTTGAGATCCGGATAATTCTGCCGGATCGTATCGATAACATAATCTGCAACACCATCGAGCCTGTCGGGATGAACGCGGAAACACTGCAACTCAGGCGCAGCTGCGAGCACCTGATGGCATCTGTCACGCACGGCCTTGGCACTGAGGAGTTCAGACGCCGACGGCGCACGCACACTTTGTTCAATATTCGTCAAGTGCCCGCCCCTTAACGTCTTCAAGTTGAACTGGTGATGGCATATCATCGCCGGTAAAATAGCCAGCGGCCTTTTTCGCGTCGATCTCAACGCGTGCATCGGATGGAATGAGTTCATCTGGAATTGGCACGCGTTCAATCACCTCTATGCCCTGTTTATCCAGTGCGTCATACTTCATATCACTCATGGATATGAAACGGTCGATGCGTTTGATACCGAGCCAGTGAAACACATCGGGCATCAGATCCTGGAACCGGTTGTCCTGAACACCGGCGACACATTCTGTGCGCTCAAAATAGGTTGCAGCACTATCGCCAGCGGGTTGCCGTTTGCGTGCATTATAGACAAGGAATTTTGTGACCTCCCCCAAAGCACGGCCTTCTTTACGGTTGTAAATGATGAGACCAGCCCCGCCATCCTGGGCTGTACGAATGCATTCCTCGATCCCGTGCGTCAGATAAGGGCGGCAAGTACAGATGTCGGAACCAAAAACATCAGAACCATTACATTCATCGTGCACGCGGCACGTCAGCTTCCGTGCAGGATCTGACAGCGCTGACACCTCACCAAAAGCATAAATCGTAATACTGCCGATGGGAGGGAGAAAGATTTTGAGATCTGAGCGGGTCACCAGTTCCGGGAACATCCCGCCGGTCTGTTCAAACAAGGCACGTCTCAGATGTGGCTCAGATACACCCAGCCGCTTGGCAATGCCGGGCAGATACCAGACGGGCTCGATCGCCGCCTTGGTAACGTTTACCTCTCCATTGTCCAGCAGAACCGTGCCATCAACCGCAAGCCGCCTGGAACTCACGGCCTCTTTGAGCTCCCCCAGATTGATGCGCGCCTTTGTTACGGCAATCGTTGGCTGGATCGCTGCGCCTTGCGCAAATTCATCTGCAACGATATGGCCGTAAGGATCAAGTGATACGATGCGGTCCGGATCTGCCCATTGCGAAAAAGGGCCGATTTTGACCGTAGGCTCCGTATTGGTCAAATCCGGGCGGTGAATTGGATTGAGAGAACCGGATGCTACCGCGAGTGCTCTGTAAACACCATAAGAACCGGAATGAACGCCGATGACATTACGTGCATCGCCAGGTGCAAGGCCGCCTACAACAGGTCCCCGAGATTTGGCATTCGCAGCCCCCCACTGCAATGGGTAACCCAAACCAACCGGGCGGTGCGATGTGAGTACGATATGGCCATTCTTATCCATGATATGTCCAATCAGCGGCAGCTTTTACGCACATACGATACCTGCACTGGATAGAGGCAGTCCCCGCATCATACGGCACACGTGTTTGCAACGATAACCTTGGATGTCCGGATAAAAACATCAGCGCCCCCTCGCCTGCGGGAGCAGGCACCACAATGCTCTATGATGGGCAGCACAATACACGCCAGCTTTTGTTTTTTTTCGAGACGCAGACAGTTATTAAGCTTGCTGTAGCAAACAAGGCACAACACCTGCTCAATATATTTCCAAACTGCGCTTTAAACTGCTATAATTGCATGCAATTATTGTTGCACAAGCAGGGAAGGCGATCCGCAAAGAAGACGGGCCATCCCAATACTAAGCGCAGACAGCCAACGGTATGCGGACAGCTATTGGCAGACGGCATACACCATTGATGTTGTGGCATATATTTTCTGACTATGTTATTGCGCCACGATGAGCTCGGACGTCATCTGCAGAATTTTATTCTGCCTGTGTTACGATACATAACAAAAATCAGCAGTTCACATAACATTCACTACTTTCGATACGAATTTGCATTGGCGCTTATTTGGATTTAGCCGAGCCTACACGGTGAATATGGACAGGCGTATGGAGACATCGTCGATGACAGGCATACAGCCTCAAGTGCTGATCGTTGGTGCTGGCCCGACCGGGCTTACCGCCGCCCTTGAACTCAAACGGCACGGCATCCACTCACGGATTATCGATAGAACTCCAGGTCCGCGCCCGCATTCGCGAGCGCTTAATATCAACAGCCGTAGCCTGGAAATTCTTGAACCTTCGGGCGTCACAGCCCAGCTCCTACAACATGGCAATCGGCTGCGGCGCACCTATCTGGTTGAAAACGGCTCCACAGCAGTCGCACTTCATATTGAAGCACTGGAGCACCGTTATCCCTTCACGTTGATTGTTCCACAAACCATAACAGATCAACTGCTGATAGAGGCCGTCAGCAGGCTTGGTATTGTGATCGAGTGGAATACAGAACTCATGGATTTGCGCTTTACCGGTGATGTTGCAACGGTGGCGCTGGCTACATCGAATAGGGTCGACTATGTCACGCCCGATTACTTGATCGCCGCCGATGGCGCCTACAGTGTGGTCCGCGATCTTGCTGGCATTGATCTCATCGGAAAAGCTCAGCCGATTGTTTTTGCGCTTGCTGACATCCGCTATCAAATGCCGCGCGATCCATCCTCGGCAACAATTGAATTGATGTCAGGGGGAGGGGCCGTAGCCTCGTTTCCAATGAACAGCCATGTTGTGCGTCACATCGGCACCTCAGATGATGTCGTAGCTCTCATGCGCCATCGCCGTTCTGGCAATGAAGTGCTTTGGACATCCGAATTTCACGTCAATATGAGATATGCCAAACAGATGCGCCGTGGCAATATCTGTCTGGCGGGAGACGCAGCTCATATCTCCTCACCCGTCGGCGCCCGCAGTATGAACCTTGGTATCGAGGATGCTGGCTGGCTGGCCTGGCTGATCGCCCGCGGTGAAGCCGCGGAGTGCTACGAAAGTGAACGCCTGCCTGTTGCCAGGCGCATCACCAATTTCACCCGCCGGCAGACGTATCAGTTTTTCAAACGGTCAGGGCCGGTGCAGCATTTTATCCGCCGCTATTTAGCTTCCCCGCTCCTGGCCCTGCCATCCATCGAGCAAAAAGCCATCCGCAGCCTCGCAGGCCTGAACACCACAGATCCGCCCTGGCTTGATACAAACTCTGATAAGAGATAAATGCAGGAATGTATGGGCCCATCTTGCATAATCTAGCTACAGCATGAACATTTTTGACATAGCCTTATCACCACATCATCATACGCTGTCACTCAGGCGTCACTTGATGAGCAAATCGCATGTATGCCGGTTGCTCTCAGGTTCGCTTCAATTATACAATGTTACGTGACATTTCTTCACGTAGCGCATGCAGTAAACTGACAGCAGGCGGAATATGACGGCAGCCTCAACAATTGTCTGGATTGCGACAGCCTGGATTTACGCCGGCACAGCGGTCGCCGTGATCTTTTTATTGATCGGCATTGACCGCATCGACGATAGCGCGCGTGGCAGCTATACGTTCCGGCCGCTGCTAGTCCCGGCCATCCTGTTGCTATGGCCGCTGGTGCTCTGGCGTTGGTTACGCCTTGAAAGCGGCGTTGATCCAGACCGCCATCGCCATCATGCAGTGCGTGCCGCCCATGGCTGGGTTTGGAGTGTACTGGCTGTTCTCATTCCGGCGCTTTTTATTGGCGCGTTGCTTGTGCGCCAGACACCACCTGCAGATGAACCGGCCATCAAGCTCAGCGATCAGCAGCAGGATAACGTCCAGCAGTAGGATTAGGGTTATGAGCGTGAAATACGTCCCCGTTCAATGGACACGGTCCAAGATGTTCTACGATGCCGTACTGGCCGTTGCTGTTGTTGCCTATATCCTGCTGTACCTGGACGTGGCACCGCGGTTTCTGGATCACGCCAAACCCGTGGATGGTGCGATTGTACGGGCCCGGGCTTTGGGGACGTGCGCGTTTCTGATGCTGACCTTCATCCTGTGTATCGGCCCGCTGGCACGTTTGGATCGGCGTTTTCTGCCGCTTCTGTATAACCGCCGCCATTTCGGTGTTCTGACATTCTTCGTTGCGATGACGCATGCATTCTATGTCATCAACTGGTATTTCAATTTCAGCCCTCAACCACCCTTTGAAGCGATCTTTACAGCCAACACCAGTTATGGGCAGATGCTTGGGTTTCCATTTGAGACCTTAGGTGTTCTGGCGCTGCTTGCTCTGGCTATCCTGGCTGCCACCAGCCACGATTTCTGGCTCAAGTTTCTAACCGCCCCGGTTTGGAAGTCTTTACATTATCTCCTATATCCAGCCTACGCGCTGCTTGTCGGCCACGTGGCCCTTGGAGCTCTGCAATCCGAGGCGAACAGCACGTTTGCAATCGTAGTCGCGGTGTCCGTCTTTGCTGTGTGCGCGCTGCATGCCATCGCAGCCTGGCGTGAGCAGGGGACCACGGCGCTGGCACCTCACGATCATAACACATGGCATTTTGCCGGAGATCTCAGTGATTTTGAAGAGGGGCGCGCACAGATTGTGAGGCTTGATGGCGGACGCCGGGCTGCCGTGTTCTTGAACGGCGGCAAGTTATCGGCCATCAGCAATGCCTGTGCGCATCAGAATGGCCCCCTGGGCGAGGGCAAAATCATTGATAACTGTATCACCTGCCCCTGGCATGGCTTCCAGTATCGCCTGGAGGATGGCTGTTCGCCCGCACCATTTACGGAAAAAGTCCCAACGTATCATCTTCGCCTTGATGGCACGCGCGTTCTCATCAACGCCACAGCTAACCCTCCTGGAACGTTTGTGCAGCCCTTGGACATCGCGGAGCAGAGCGCATGAGCCGGAATTCACAAGAAACGCCTTTTTTTATTGGTTATCTGCCTACTCCGGCAGGATTGAAGATTTTTCTGGTGAGCGTCGCCGCAGGTTTCATGGGCGTGTTTGCAGCCCTTGCGCTAGCCATAGGTGCTGCACAGGATGACCCCGGTCCAGGAGAATTTCTATGGAGCGCCGGCAGGCAAACAGTAACCGGCACGGTCGAAGCCAAGCCATATCCGGTCATGCATGTGACCGAGGGCAGTGACCGCATTCCTGCCGGCCGTACAATTATGTTGAGTAACCCTGGGAAAAACGGCGTTCAGCAACGGCTAGATCAGTATGATGGCCAGATGGTGACGCTGAGTGGCATTGCACTGAAACGTGGCGATATCGATTTTCTCCAGATTGGCGGGGGCAAGACTGCCATTGAGGTGAGAGATGAAAGCACGGCACCGGCTCGACCTGAACCGCAATCGCTCGGCCGTTGGCGGCTGAAGGGTGAAATGTGCGACGGAAAATGTTTGGCGGGGGCCATGCGGCCGGGACGCGGGCTTTCGCACCGCGCCTGCGCCAACCTTTGCCTCACCGGCGGAATTCCCCCTGTGTTCGTGTCAAGCGCGCCGGTGGATGGCCGGGATTTTTTCCTGATGGCCAACAAAGACGGTGCCCCTCTGCCGGATAGTTATCTTAACTATGTCTCAATGTTTGTCTCGCTTGATGGCGAAGTTGAGCGCCACGGCAGCCTGCTGATCTTCAAAGTTGATCTTGATACGCTGAAGGTGTTGTAATGATCGGTCCCGGTTCCATTTTTCATCGCCTTGCAGGTCTTATTGCAGCGGTCATGCTCACAGTGCTACTGTTCTACGCATCCCGCTTTTGGATCTGGAAAGCGCCCTGGAGTAATGATGGCCTGTTCGGCCTGAAACTCTTCACACCATGGGGTAATGTCGTCCATGCGTGGGTGCGTGGCACACCCTTCGCTGAGATGTCCCTCATCATCTGGGGCTGTGGTGCAATTATTCTGCTGTCTCTGTTGCAGCGGCTCGCCAGCCGGGTGGTAAAGTAAGGCCCTCGCACGAAGCGTGTATCATGATGTGAACAGACATCTTAATTCTTCGATCCCCCGCCCAGCACAACCAAGATATTAAAACAATTGATGCTGGGGCGGAGGATGATCTAACTGAAATGCCCAACCAACCCTAAAGCACTTTGGTAATAACGGCGGCACCAGCTTCCAGCGTGCGGTGAACCGGACATTTGCCGGTAATCTCAGAGAGCTTGTCACGCAGTGCAGGATCAATCTCACCGTTTATGGATATCGTGCGCTCAAAACGGTCAATCTTACCACTGCGCCCTTCCGTGACCTCGCCGCAATCCGTGCAGTGAGCAGCCGCAACCTTGCCATGGGAAACCGCAACTGAAATCTGGCCAAGTGTCAATTTCTTATGGCTGGCATACATCCTCAATGTCATGGCGGTGCAGGTGCCCAGCGCGATGGACATATAATCATAAGGCGTTGGGCCGGAATCATTGCCGCCTACGGATTTCGGCTCATCAGCTAAAAGCCTGTGGCGGCCGGACAGCACTGCATTTGAGAACTTGCCAAGGCCTGTTTCCGTAACCATTACGGCTGAATGTTCTTCCGAATCTGCTTGCTCTTCCGGCACGAAACGGCCAGCCCAGGCCGCAATTACACCAGCAACATAAGACGCGTCTTCTGGCCTGGAGACCAGATGATCGGCATTATCCAGAGAGACAAAGCTCTTGGGATGCTTGGCTGCATCGAAAATTTTGCCAGCATTTGCAATGCCCACAGTGTCATCAATAGGAGAATGCAACACCAAAAGCGCTTTTTTCATCTCTGCGATGCGCTTCTCAAGCCGGTTGCCTTCGGCGTCTTCTACAAATTCCTTGGTAATCGTGAACGGGCGTCCTGCCAGTTTGACCTCAGCAAGCCCATCAGCGCGAATTTGATCCAGAGACGCGCCAAGCTGGTGCAGAACATGCTCCGCATCGGCTGGCGCACCAATGGTTGCCACCCCTTTGACCTCGGGAATATCGCCAGCGGCCGCAAGAACGGCAGCCCCCCCCAGGGAATGGCCAACGAGAATGGTGGGCGCCTCAAACCTGTCACGCAAAAAGTTGGCGGCCGCAACCAAATCGCCGACGTTGGACGAAAAATTGGTATTGGCAAACTCTCCCTCTGACGAACCCAGGCCTGTGAAGTCAAATCTCAGTACGGCAAAACCATACTGAGCAAGACCCTGCGAAATCTGGCGTGCCGCGAACAAATCCTTGGAACATGTGAAACAATGCGCAAACAGGGCGTAGGCACGAACCGAGCCCGCCGGCAGATCAAGCCTGGCTGCCAGCTCTTCGCCGGTGTGCCCCTTAAACACAGTGCGCATTGTGGTTGCCATCATCTTTCTCCCTGGTTTATTTCGTCTTCGGACGCAGATTACGCTAAGAATGCACATATGTTGCATTTACATGAAACTGTAGGGATCGACATCAACACTCAGACGAATATCGCCCTTCATCGCAGGGATTTGACCAAGCCAGGCCCGCAAATAACTTTGAATATCAATTTCGCGAGGTGCTTTGACCAAAAGGCGCCAGCGGTGACGGCCACGCACTACGGCCAAAGGTGCTTCTGCAGGTCCCAGCACGGTAATGTGATCTGCAGGCGGAGCCGCGCGTGCAACGCTGCGGGCAAAAACTTCAGCAAGATTTTTCTCCCGCGCAGAAATAATGAACGCTGCAAGGCGGCCATAGGGCGGCAGCAAGCCCGCCTGACGCTCACGGATTTCGCGCTCAACGAATGCATCACGGTCGCCTGTGATAATCGCCTGCATAACCGGATGCTCCGGCAAATGTGTTTGGACAAAACCGCGCCCGCGCTGCATCGCTCGCCCGGCACGCCCTGTAACCTGGTGCATCAACTGGAATGATCGTTCGCCGGCGCGCGGGTCAGCCTGCCCGAAGCCCAGATCACCATCAACGATACCGACCGTTGCAAGATCCGGAAAATGGTGGCCTTTGGCGACGATTTGTGTGCCGATGATAATGTCAGCTTCTCCGGCCTCTATCCTGGCAATCACAGCACGCATTTCCGTCAGGCTTGGGATGAGATCACTGGAAAGCAGCACGGTTCTAGCATCGGCAAAATAGTCGCTCACCTCCTCCAGAATACGCTCCACGCCGGGGCCACAGGCAACCAGACCGCCCTCTTCCCCACATTTTGGGCATTTTTCCGGAATGGGCAGCGTAAAACCGCAATGATGGCAGTTGAGGCGGCGCCTGAAGCGGTGCTCAACCAGCCATGCAGAACATTGCGGACACTCAATACGATGGCCGCAGGCACGGCAGAGTGTGAGTGGTGCATAACCGCGGCGGTTGAGAAATAACAAGCTTTGACGGCCTGCGGCCAGCGTCTCCTTCAACGCCTCAATAAGCACCGGAGACAGCCAGCGTCCGCGCTCAGGCGGGGCTGATCTAAGATCGATAGGCGTTATTTCAGGCAACTCAACACCCGAAAAACGCCCAGGAAGCACAACATGGCGGTAACGGCCCGTGCGGGCATTGACATGGCTTTCAATCGACGGCGTCGCCGAGGCCAGCACCACTGCGAACTTGCCGAGGCTGGCGCGCACGACAGCCATATCACGCGCCTGATAGTTCACCCGGTCATCCTGCTTGAAACCGCCATCATGTTCTTCATCAACGACAATCAGGCCAAGATCCTTATAGGGTAGAAAAAGCCCCGATCGCGCACCGACAACACACTGCGCCCCCCCCTTCGCTACGGCCTTCCAGATACGTCCGCGCTCCACTGCCCCAAGAGATGAATGCCATTCGACCGGTGCGCAACCAAAGCGTGCCTTAAAACGGCGCATAAACTGACTGGTCAGCGCGATTTCCGGCAGCATAATCAGGACCTGCCGCCCCTGTGCGAGCGCGGCGGCAACAGCCTCGTAATAGACTTCCGTTTTGCCTGAACCGGTCACCCCATCCAGTAACGAGACGGAAAATGTGCGCGCTTCGACCGCCGCCCGCAACATATGTACAGCAATCTGCTGATCGTCGCTGAATTCTGTTGCTGTGTGCTGAGGATCCGGACTTGGATACGTTTTTTCCGGCATGGCCACATCAACCAGCACACCAGCCTGTACAAGACCATCGATCACACCGGTTGTACACCCTGCCGCGCGCGCCAGCTCAGACTTGGAACGCACTCTGCCGTCTTCTGAAATATCAACAGCTTTGGTACGCGCGGGCGTCATCCGTGGCGGCAACTGGGCCTTGGGTACCAGTTGCACACCAAAGCGTGCTTTTTCAGGCTCAAAGGCAGAGCGTGCCGCCATAATCATGCGCACGACCATGCCCAGCGGTGATAAGGTATATCGTGAAATCCATTCCGCAAATCGCATGGAGATGGCAGGCAACCTGGGAACATCTGCAACGCCGGCCACAGCTTTAAGCTTCTCAGGTTTTACGGGCTTTTGCAGGCCTACAGGGCCGTCCCAGACAACGCCCATGCGAATTTGCGGTCCTAAGGGAACCAGCACAAAGGTGCCTGGCTGAACCGGCCCATACTCACCTGCAAGATAATCGTAGCTTTGGTCGATCGCCACCGGCAAGACCACGGGCACATAACCCTGCGCTATGCTCTGCGCGGGAGTTTCATTCTCACCGGTCAGTTCGAAAAACGTGCTCAACCCACCTCACTCAGAAAACGAATCGCTTTTATAAGGATACATATAGAGTTACGGCATGGTAAGGGCAGATCAATGAGACGTTCCCGGGCAACAGAACGGCATCACTCATAGGATTGCCTGTTTACCCGGATATACATCCGCTGGAATTCAAGGTTTTCTCTGATCCTGCCAAAAACTTGGTGATCCCGGTATTTGTTGCCAGGATCGATTGCTCAACAAGCGTAGTGTCCGTGTGACCTGCACGTAGCAAAAACTTAAGCCGGTGCCACCAAGCAAGCGTTTTCTCATTTCGATTGGATGGTTACCGGCCACAAGCACCGGCATGACGAAGTTTATGTTTGCAACCGGAGAACGTTCTAAAGTCCGGCGGACGCGTCTGGATAACCAGAAGGATTTTACGAAGACTTCGGGCCGGACTAACCGGTGCCGGATCTCCTATATAGATTCAGCACAAAACAAAATATAGCATCGGCTTTCATTCATAATCATAGCAATTCCAAATGAAAGCCGATTTGCGGACAGGAGTTAAGCCTCTTACAATCCATTCAAGAAGAGGTTATCTTTTCCTCAGGCTTAATCGGCCTTTTCCGCTATCACTTGATAATGTAACGGCCTGCCTTCTCCCTTTCACGACAACGCGAATGCGCCCTCTGATATTAAATTCGCTATTATAGAAATCACCAACGTAGACATTAGGACGAACCATCAACAGTTCGCCTGTCTGGCGAAGGGCTATGGATGGCGTTGCGCACCTCGCATTCACTGAGAAAATTTTAGGAGCCAATCGCGCATATGATACGCGGCATCTTACATTTTCTCCCTTGCCGGCTGAAGTCTTTACGGCGCCAGAACCACTCCAAGATCCGGCCAGAGAGGCCGCGGCTGCGGGTGCCATCTGCGCTCCAACGACCATAGAAGCAAAGCAAATTACGAATAAAGTTTTATGTTTCTTATCCATTATAGCAATTTCCCCTTTGATTCCCCCCAAGTCATAATGAGTTTTATACCATAAAAGTCACTATAAAACTGAAACCAGATGATCATTCACGAAAAATATTTTGCAAAGCCGAGTCACTTTCCACCAAACTGGTTGTTAGGCACCGTGCATAATCATAGGAATAAACTTACGACGTCAGAGCACAGCTTTGAAGCGTGCCTAACATGCCCCTTAACCATGAAGTGGCTCTCCGACAATAAATGCCGGAGCAAAGCATGAGCCGCAAGCTCAATGCCTCTCAAAGCGAGCAAAGCTGAACCCGCGGCAGCTTTGATCTACTGTAAGCCAGGCATAATAGTGATTGGCCTGCGAATGTATTGCCCGCCCTGAGGCTGTGATGGCTGCGGTGCTGACGGCACATAGTATGGACGGCTGGCCTGCTGGCGTTGCTGTTCCTCACGGTATGCCCGGCGGCGATCCCGGCGCTCCAAGTCACGCCGGGCACGCACAAGACGGCGGCGAGCTCTCTCAATATACGCGAGATTGGCGCGTTTGCGGGCATTCATATCATCAATGTGTTTGTCTAAAGTCTCGCTAAACACCACGCGACAAGCACTATTGCACTTGAGCCTGTAGCGGTGGTTCTTTCCAACCTTGGTCACAGTCCCCCCAAGACTTCGAATAAAACCGCGGAATGCCGCAAACTGTCTATCAATGTCTGGCAATATGCATTTCACGTAGCGTTTCATACGACTGACAAGACGGTTGTAGCCTCGTTCTGTCTGGTAACCGGCAAGCTTCGGGCGTGTACACTTTGTCGGGGGCAGCCGGTATGCATGCATTTTATTGATCAAGACCTGATTACGGCTTGAGCTTGAAGAACTCGTGTTGAACGCAGCTGCAGGCTTGCTGGGCTGTCTGGGCCGCGAGATGCGAGAGAGTACACGAGACAAGCCCGCACCGTAAAATACGTATGTGCGTGACGAGGAAGAACCTGTAGAGCCTGCGAGACTATAGGCGACACCGATATAATTGCCGGATCGTTGCCGCAACAGAGCGCGATCTGTTTTGGTGAGTTGGGCGACGATATACTTGGTTTTCCGGTCACGCCTTTGAAAAATACGGGTCTCTCCTTCGAGATGCAGGCGTTTTCTCTCCGCGGCCGGCGCGCTCGGTGGCTTCGTTTGAATAAAGAAATAGGGTATCCCCGTTCCAAAGCGGACATCCCGGCAATAGGTAAAAACGATGTACCAGCGATTATCATTACGGTTTCGCAAAATGGAAAGGCTGTCGTCATTGTAGCGTGTATCAGCAACGGCCGCAGAAAAGCGGCGCCCATCTGGATGATCCCACGTCATTGTGCCACGATACGTCCATGTTTTGGAGACTTGCGCAAACACAGGCTGGGCACCTGCTGCTACCAAAAACACCAAAGCTGCATATCTGAAAAAGTGCTGCATCACATCCTCCGGACTACACAATAATCAAATGCATCATCGTGGGATTCGGAACAAGGATTTATTACATCTCGACGGCCTTTTCATACCCTTATGCCACGAGATCATCATAACATCTCGGCACAAATAATATAGAAACCAGATGGCATTCCCGCGTTCGGCATCTCCCAAAAGCCCAACCGCCCAGCCACACCCTTGGCACTGGCACCACGCGCGCGGGGCGGTGTCGGCTCATGTTTATTCAGCAGCTTCGCTGAATTCAGGCGCGGGCTGCCATGTGAGGCGCGGCTTGCGGGCAGCAGTGGTTTCATCAAGGCGGCGGCGCGGCGTGTGGACGGGCGCATTCACAAACCGTTCCGAACTGCCTGATTTCGCCTCTTGCGCCAATGCATGCAGCGTTGCAATAAATTGATCGAGATTGGCTTTGGATTCTGATTCCGTTGGCTCAACCAGCATCGCACCGCGCACCACCAACGGGAAATACATCGTCATCGGATGGTATCCCTCATCTATCATCGCCTTGGCAAAATCAAGCGTGCTGACATTTGTTCCCTTCAGGAAGGTGTCGTCGAACAGCACTTCGTGCATACACGGTTTGTCGCCAAATGGCTGGGTCAGAACATCACGTAGGCCAGCACGGATATAGTTTGCATTCAGCACCGCATCCTCACTGGCCTGGCGCATGCCGTCACTGCCGTGGCTGAGCATGTAGGTCACGGCTCTGACAAACATTCCCATCTGGCCATGGAATGCCGTCAGCCGCCCAAGGGGCACATTGCCGTCTGCTGCGGCATCGCCCCGGTCTTCAACAAGGCGGAAGTCTTCACCATCCCGTTTCACGTAAGGAAGTGGTGCATATTTCGCCAACGCCTCCGAGAGGACAACCGGACCAGAGCCAGGACCACCCCCACCATGCGGGGTAGAAAATGTTTTATGCAAATTGATATGCATGGCGTCGATACCAAGATCGCCAGGACGCACCTTGCCGACAATCGCATTGAAGTTTGCGCCGTCGCAGTAGAAGTAGGCACCGGCCTCATGCACGGCATCCGCGATGGCGACGATCTCCGGCTCGAACAGACCACAGGTGTTCGGGTTGGTCAGCATAATGGCTGCAACATCGTCATTAAGCGCTTCACGAACTGCCTCAACGGACACGGTGCCGGCTGCGCAAGCGGGTAATGTCTTGACCTTGTAGCCCATGAATGCAGCCGTCGCCGGGTTGGTTCCGTGAGCTGAATCCGGCACGAGAATAACATTGCGCGTGCTCCCGGCTGCATCGTGAGCCGCCTTAATGGCAAGCATCCCGCACAGCTCGCCATGGGCACCAGCCTTGGGGCTAAGTGCAACACCAGCCATGCCTGTTAATTCAAGGAGATAGCCGGCCAGGGCCTGCATCAACGCCAGCGCCCCCTGCACGGTTGATTGCGGTTGCAGCGGGTGAATGTCAGCAAATCCAGGCAGGCGCGCCATCTTTTCGTTCAGCCGGGGATTATGCTTCATCGTACAGGACCCCAACGGATACACGCCCATATCGATTGCATAATTCTTACGCGAAAGGCGCACGTAATGACGCATGGTTTCCGGCTCGCTAAGCCCAGGCAGCCCGATATCGTCTTGCCGCTCCAGGCCGCCCAGGCGATGCTCGATATCAGGTGGCTCAGGCAGATCAACACCGCTTTTGCCGAGATTATCCGGCAGTTCAAAAATCAAGCCTTCTTCAAGATCAAGACCTCTGTTGCCAGTGAAGGTATCGGCCTGTGTAGCTTTATCGGCTGAAGAAAGAGGCGCCGTCGGACGCCCTTGAGAATTCATGCTCATCGCAATACGTCCTTTAAATTATCAACATAAGCCTGACGATCACCGGCGGTATTTGTTTCTGTTGCAGCAACGATCATCAGGTCGGCAAGCTCAGGCCTATCCGGCTCAAGGCGTGACACGGGCACACCACACAATATGTTGCGCGCCGCTAGCGCCTCAACGAGATCACCTGCTTTTTTGCCTTTCAAGCGGACGGTGAATTCATTGAAGAACGATGTATTCAATACCTCCACGCCCTCGAGCTCTGCTAAGGCATCGGCCAATGCAACAGCATTTGCATGATTAAGCCGAGCCAGCTTTTTCAAGCCCGCCTGGCCAAGCAATGAGAGATGTATAGTAAACGCCAATGCACACAGGCCTGAATTCGTACAGATATTGCTGGTTGCCTTCTCACGCCGAATATGTTGCTCGCGGGTTGACAACGTGAGAACGAACCCCCGCCTGTCTTCAGCATCGACCGTTTCGCCACAGATGCGTCCTGGCATATGACGCACATGCTTTTGATGAGCAGCAAGCAGGCCGACTTGGGGACCTCCAAAATTGAGGCCATTACCGATAGATTGCCCTTCGGCAGCGACGATATCAGCTCCCATGGCACCCGGCGATTTCAGAATCCCAAGGGCAACGATTTCTGTGACAACAACGACAAATAAGGCACCGGCAGCATGCGCTGCGTCGGCAATCGGCTTAAGATCGCGCAGTTGACCGTAGAAATCCGGAAACTGAACAACGACACATGAGGTTTCATCGTCAATCGCATCAATAATAGCCTCTTGACCTGAAGGTGCAGGAGACAGAACCACGGCCTCAGCACTGCTGTGATCTGCAAGTGTATGAATGACTTCACGATAATGCGGGTGCAAATTGCCGGAGATGAGCGCCTTGTTCCGTTTGGTAATACGATTGGCCATCAAAACCGCCTCGGCTGCGGATGTCGAACCATCATACATAGACGCATTGGCGATTTCCATGCCTGTCAGGCGCGCCACCTGAGTTTGAAACTCAAACAATGTCTGCAGTGTACCCTGGGATATTTCAGGCTGGTAAGGGGTATAGGATGTCAAGAATTCCGAACGCTGGATCAAATGATCAACTGTTGCCGGAACGTGGTGGCGATAGACGCCGCAACCAATAAAAAACGGTACTGTACCCGCCGCAGTGGAGCGCTCTGCCAGCACATTCATTTCCTGCTGAACTGCGAGTTCACCTTTGGCTGTTGGCAGGTCGACGAGATCACGAAGATACTTGTCAGCCGGAATATCGGCAAACAGATCATCAATGCCACCAACACCAATATCAGCGAGCATCGCATCCCGGTCTGCGGGACTTAAGGGGAGATAACGCATTAGCTGTTCTCTGAAATAAGTTTGTCATAATCTTCACGCGACATAAGTTCTGAAAGTTGTCCTGGATCAGAAACCTTAAGCTTGAAAAACCAGGCTGCACCTTCTGCATCTTCGTTAACAAGCGCTGGATTGCCCTCCAGATCGCCATTCGCCTCAAGCACCTCACCAGCAATCGGCGCATAGACTTCACTGGCAGCTTTCACGCTCTCAACAATGGCTGCCGCCTCGCCTGCGGTTACCTTGCGGCCAACCTCCGGCACCTCAACAAAGACGACATCGCCAAGCTGTTGCTGCGCATGTACCGTAATACCGACAGTTGCCGTATCTCCGTCCACGCGGACGTATTCATGATCTTTGGAGAAAAAATCTTGAGCCATGCTGTCAGGGTCCTTCTGTTTCGCGAAAAAAATCAAGATTGGGCAGCACCTTGTTTCGGCGTGCCGTCAATTCAGACGTGTGTCAGCGTTTGTAACGGTGTGGAACAAATGGCAGCGCAACAACCTTCGCGGGACATGCCTTGCCACGGATCATAAGTAAAATTTCAGTCCCAATATCTGCATAAGATGTATCAACATACCCCATGGCTACGGGGCCATTCGCAGTAGGACCAAAACCGCCAGACGTAATATGACCAATCGCATCGCCTGCAGCGTTTTGAATTTCTGTGCCTTCGCGCGCAAGCGCCTTACCAACGGGTTGAATGCCAGCCCGTTTACGCTGTGGACCACTGACGATTTCTTCAAGAATTCGTTTTTCACCGAGAAAGCCACCTTCCTGCCGACGGCGTTTTTGGATCGACCACGTCAGTCCTGCCTCAACGGGGGATGTTGTCTCATCGATGTCGTGCCCATAAAGACAAAGACCGGCTTCCAGACGCAGTGTATCGCGCGCCCCCAGGCCGACAGGCTTAACACGCGCATCACCCAGCAAGACTTCCCAAATCTCTGCCGCCTTGTCTGCGGGAACCGAGAGTTCGAAACCATCTTCGCCGGTATATCCCGAGCGGCTGACCTGAACCACAGAGCCTGCAACCGTCAACGGCACGGCGCTCATAAAAACCATATCAGCAGCACGCGGATCATGCGCGGTCATAACGTCTAAGGCTGATGGTCCCTGTATTGCAATGAGCGCATCATCAGGGCGCGGAAGAAGACTGACACCGCTCGGCAAATGCGCAATAATATGTTCATAGTCAATATGTTTACGTGCTGCGTTAACAACCAGATACAGCACACCGGCCTGTTCTGGAGCGGCAGGCCGTGTCACAATAAGATCGTCCAAGATACCGCCAGTCTCGTTTGTGAGCTGCGTATAGCGCTGACGGCCTGGAGAGAGCTTCAAAAGATCAGCTGGCACAAGCATTTCAAGGGCTTTGGCTACGGTACCATGCGATCCGTCATCAGCCTGAAGATGGGCAATCCCCATGTGACTCACGTCGAAAAGACCGGCGTTCTCTCGTGTCCATTTATGCTCTTTGATAATGCCGTCGGCGTATTGCACCGGCATTGCATAGCCTGCAAATGGTACGACCCTGGCACCAGCTGCGGTGTGAGACGTGTAAAGAGGTGTTTGTTGAAGTGATGCGCCTGCTTCATTCGCCATTTCAGGTTACCTATCGACAGAGTTCAGCAATCGCCCGCCTAAGCGCGCGATTTAAGCCCCCTCTGTCGTGGAACCTGAGAGATTTGAGCAATTACCAAGCATATAGCGCGCTTATTGCTTTGACCCCTTCGGTGGACCTCACGGCAATACACCAATGAGATCTCTTTCCAGAGCGCTATCTGCCGTTGCGGTCCATTTGCCTGAGAGTTTCCGGGGCGGTTGCTCCTTCGGCGCCATGTGTTCCATATTCCGGTCAAACGAAACTATGGAATATGTCTCTCCCGCAGGCGTCATATAGCATTATTTCATCGTAGTTAAGCACGGGGCAATGTCAATAAAAGCATTTGAGCTGTGCAGAACTATTGGAACCTTAAAATTCAGACTGATTAAAAAGCCCGGCCAGGCTGGTACCCTGGTGTCAATTCCTGAGTATCAAAGCCGATAAAAACTTCAAATTCTCCCGGACGCGACCCAGGTGGAATGTTGAAGGAAACCGTCTTGACTTGCGAGAAATAACTTATCGGCTTTTCCAGAGATACGTCAGTGACAATTGTGAGTTTATCCTGGGCAATGCGTTCACGCTTTGCATCCGTCACAAATACGGTTGCCGGAAGAGCGACCCGCCCGGATTGCCCTTTAGGACCAAGCAGAACACGGCCTGAGAACCCGTATTTTACAATGACCCGGCCGGGTTCAATGCGGCATTCACGTGCTGTTCTTGTAATTTCACCGCGATGAATAACGGCAAGGCCGTCACCAACCTGCCCCTCTGCATATCTGGTTATTGTGTTGTCACGCGCCCAAACTTCAAAGCGTGGGCATCCATGAGCCACATCAATCGCAGCAACGGCTCCAGTTGCAACACCATTGTGAGCTTTCGCAGCGGAAAGCAACTGCTCTTCCGTGACGTTTTTGACCTTTTCAGTGGACTGTTTACCAAATAGTCCGCCGCTTAATCCGGATGTCAGGGATGACATGCCACAGCCAGACAAGGCAAACATGGCACCAATTGCAATGCCGGCACTCGCGAATGAAGAGCGGAAGAATTGTTTGTCGTACCGCACGTCGGTCCCTCTAATTTCTCGGTCATTTCATTGATCACTGCGAGACATGCCTATATACGTCGCAGTATTGCAATTCTCAAACTCTCATTGTCACTTTTGACACACTTGCGTCACGTGAGTGGATCTTTAATTAACTCGAAATAAACCATGCGGACTAATACAAATGAATGATATGCAATTTTCTTCTCACGCCTCTATGCCGAAACGTACCAAACTCAAACTACTTTTGGCAGCACCACGAGGATTTTGTGCTGGTGTAGATCGGGCAATCCAAATTGTTGAACTTGCACTTAAGAAATATGGTGCTCCAGTCTACGTCCGCCATGAAATTGTACACAATCGCTATGTTGTTGACGCTTTGAAGGCAAAAGGCGCCATTTTTGTGGAAGAGCTAGATGAAATTCCAGAAACTGAAGCACCTGTGATTTTCTCAGCACACGGCGTACCGAAATCCGTTCCAGAGAACGCCCGCCTGCGCAACATGTTTTATATCGACGCAACGTGCCCGCTCGTGACAAAAGTCCACCGTGAAGCAGAAATGCATTACGAAGCCGGACGCCAGATCCTGTTAATTGGTCACGAGGGGCATCCGGAAGTAGTCGGCACCACTGGTCAATTACCTAAGGGAGCGGTTAAACTTATTGAAACGCTCGAAGATGCAGAAGCATTCGTTCCTGAAGATCCCTCCAGACTCGCATATGTTACCCAAACAACACTTTCCGTGCAAGATACAGCTGAAATTGTCACCAAGTTACAGGAGCGTTTCAGCGATATCGCAGGTCCGCACAAACAAGATATATGTTATGCAACAACAAATAGACAGGAAGCCATATCCAACATCGCTGAGGATTGCGACGTTGTATTGGTTGTAGGCGCGCCCAACAGCTCGAATTCCAAACGCCTTGTCGAAGTCGCATTGCGTGCTGGTGCTGGCAAAGCCGCCTTGGTCCAGCGGGCTGCGGACATTTCCTGGGATGATCTGCAAGGGGCAACAACTGTCGGCATCACAGCCGGTGCTTCTGCGCCGGAAATCCTGGTTCAGGAAATTATTGAAGCGCTTGCAGAACGCTTTGAGACAACAACAGAAGTTATCACCACGACAGAGGAAAATGTCGCGTTTAATGTTCCCCGCATTCTGCGCGAAGACAAACAGAACTGAGGCACGTTTTGGCCGTCTATACTGAAGTTTCCGATGATGATATGGCTGCCTTCATCGCGAGTTATGGCCTGGGCGAACTCCTGTCGTTCAAGGGCATCGCTGAAGGCGTTGAAAATAGCAATTTTCTGGTCGTCACCAGCCAGGGTCAATATATTCTGACACTTTATGAAAAGCGCGTTGATCCCGCAGATCTCCCGTTTTTCCTGGGGCTGATGACGCACTTGTCTTCCTCCGGTCTCTGCTGCCCCGTACCGCTTCAGGACCTTGACGGGCGGCAGCTGCGCGAACTGGCGGGGCGTCCTGCAGCGCTGGTTACGTTTCTACCCGGCGTCTGGGTGCGCCGCCCCAAACCAGCCCACTGCCAGGAAGCTGGAGCGGCTCTGGCGCGCCTCCATAAAGCCGGGCAGAATTTTGCAATGAAACGGAGCAACGCCCTTGGGCCTGCCGGATGGAGACCTTTATTCCAACGCTTTGAAGATCGCGCGGATGATATTTATCACGGGCTGGGCGCAACGATCTCGACTGAACTCGCAGAACTCCAACCGGCTTGGCCGGATCAGCTGCCGGTTGGCGTGATTCACGCTGATCTGTTTCCCGACAACATGTTTTTTCGCGGTGAAACGTTCTCCGGCGTTATAGATTTTTATTTCGCCTGCAACGACTTCCTCACATACGATTTGGCGATCTGCCTCAATGCATGGTGTTTTGAAGAAGATTTTTCATTCAACCACACCAAGGGACATGCACTTCTGAAAGGCTACACGCAGGAGCGCTCTTTAGCGCGTGAAGAAAAACAAGCCCTGCCCCTGCTGGCCAGGGGCGCTGCGCTGCGCTTTCTTTTAACACGATCGTATGATTGGCTGCACACCGCACCCGATGCCTTTGTAAAACCCCACGATCCGCTCGACTATCTGCATCGGCTCCGGTTTCACCGGTCTGTTCACAGCCCCACAGAATACGGGCTGAACAGCCTTTAACATTGCTTAACTTATACCATTACATTAGAAGGATCGGCACCAGTGGCAGACCGCCCGGAGATTATAATTTACACGGATGGCGCCTGTTCCGGCAATCCAGGCCCTGGAGGTTGGGGGGCTATTCTAATCAGCGGGTCACATCGCAAGGAATTATATGGTGGGGAAGCGAACACGACCAACAACCGTATGGAACTCATGGCCGCGATTGAGGCGCTTGATGCCCTGAAATTTTCGTCAAGCGTATCACTATATACCGATAGCACATACGTCCGTGATGGCATCACGAAGTGGATACATGGCTGGCGCAAAAACGGCTGGAAGACAGCTGCGAAAAAGCCTGTAAAAAACGCAGAGCTGTGGCAGAGACTAGATAAAGCAACTCATCGTCATACAGTTGACTGGCACTGGGTTAAAGGTCACGACGGCCATCCAGAAAATGAACGCGCCGATGCGTTAGCGCGAAACGGCATCCCATCAAGGTGAACAAAACGGCATACTCATCGCATCATCACTATACCCGGCCCGCCGCCGATCTGTTATCCAGCGCGTTGGGTATACCTTACCCAGATTGCTCATGCCCACACAAATCTGGAATATCCCAACCAGTATTTCTCTTCGACGATGCGAATGTCACTGCCGACAGGCGGCGGCAACGTTTTAGTTCTACTATAAACCTGAACAACTCTCCCATCTTTTAACTTTGCCAGAATTTGTGCATAGGCTCGACCATTATGGCTAATTCGGCGTGTTGACCATGTTAGTTTTGCGTTATCATAGACAATACGCTCGGATGGAGGTTGATATAAATAAAGCGCAGGAAGCGGAAACAGCGCAATACAGGCAAAAATGAAGACACGTCTTCGCCGCTGTTGCTTCAACACCTTATCGAGCTTATGTCTGACCTCTTCGCGCATATACTCGTCCGCTGCTATTACCAAAGGGAGTTACGCCAGGGTTTGGCAATAATTTGCCACTCATCTTCGTAGATAATCTTGCCTGGCTCATCTGTCTTGAGCAGATCAATATGATACCCAAATTCCTCAGAGCCTGTCCGTAAAAATGTTGAGTCATCAGAATCACTTATGATTCAGATCCTTGAGTGAGCGAGGTCCGTAAATATGAAATTTACCCCCTTAGTTGTGCTTCTCTCTTTATGCCGACTATCCCACAATCAATAATGCAGAGCATTGAGAGGCGTTGATTTTACTGGCTAATTTTAAGGACGAACTCTCAAGCAGGACTTTAATCTGCCAAATGCGCTGTAGAGATTCTTTGGCCTCGGGCTTGAACCAGGCGATTGCCCTGAAATGCTCGTCACAATCTAAAATGGCAGGCGACTTGAGATGCATTTTCAACCAATTCATATGCCTTTCAAGTTCAAGAAAGACATACTCTGGCAAGTCATTTTGGTCTTGCAACCTGAATGCAAGTTGAAATATTCCAAGCTTGCTGGAAGTTCCAGCGTCTGGAATATTTCCTTGAAATCTCATAAGCATAACTGCAATTTTTCATCATTGCACACAAACAAAACTATCGGTTAAAGCTGAAAAAAATAATAAAAGTTTTAGTCGCCACCTCAGCTGTCATATCCGCTATGTGCCAATGATTTCTGCGCTTCGGCATAAGCTCTGCGAACTGAAGATGGGACGGTAAAAATTTCAAATGCCCAGCGGGTATATCTAATACGCGAGCGCGTATTGGCTGATTTTTTGCCACGGATGCAGAGCGTTGATGAGACAACGGTTTTCCAAACGCAAAGACATCAAGTTTTTTGCAGCTTGATATAAATAGTCAGGCGCCTGAAAGCGGCACCAATTAAAAGCGGTCCGTTCTGTATGGATGGATATCGCAGAAAGTTGGTTCCTGGGTGATAATCTCGGCCAGCAGGCGGCCGGTGACGGGGCCAAGGGTGAAGCCAAGGTGATGATGGCCGAAATTAGCCCACAGACCGGAATGGCCCGGAACACCACCAATCATCGGCAACATATCCGGCAGCGCAGGGCGCTGGCCAAGCCAGGCTTTGCCGTCAACGCGGTTAGATAAAGGAAAAATTTCGCGGGCCATAGGCTCCACACGGCCAAGCTGCACGGGCGTGGGCGGTGCGTCGATGCACGCGAATTCCGCGCCGGTTGTCAGACGGATACCCTTATGCATTGGTGTGATGAAAAAGCCATGCTCTTCATTGAACACCGGCCGGGTCAGCGTCGCATTTCCCTGGGTGGCATAGTGCATGTGATATCCACGCTTGACTTGTAGAGGCACACGAAACCCGATCGCTTTGAGGACTTCGCCAGACCAGGGACCAAGGGCGATCACGCAATTACGGGCGGTAATCGGACTATGGACGTTCTGAACCTGCCAACCGCCCCTGATTGGCTCCAATGTCCGGGCATCTCCTGTCAGAAATGCGCCGCCTCGGGACTGGAAAAGAGTTGCATAGGCTTTGCCTACAGCTTTCGGGTCAGCAACACTTGCCGGGGCCCTCAGATAAATGCCGCCGGCAAGCGCATCGCTCAAATGCGGTTCGAGTTCACTGAGACCGGCTGGCGAAACAACCTTGAAATCGCTTCCAAACATCTCACTGACTTCTCGCTCTTTTTGCGCCGCAGCTTCTAATCCGTCAGCATCGCGAAACACGCGCACATAGCCGTCCTTGCGCAGCATATCCTCGATGCCGGCCTCGCCCATCAGAGTTTCGTGCTCGGCCAGGCATTGTGACACCAGCGGCGCATTTGCCTGCGCGGTGCGCATAGCATTCTTTTTCGAGCTATAACGCCAATAGGCAAGCAGCCACGGCGCAAGTGCCGGCAACGCACGCCAATGCAGATGAGCCTCGCTGCTGCGGTTCAGTGCAACGGCACCAATCCTGCTCATATCACGCGGAAACAAGGATGGCATATACCCTTCGCACTCGATAAGACCGGCATTGCCAAAAGAGGTCTCTTCAGCCGCCGGGCGGCGGTCGATTAAGGCAACGCTCTGTCCGCGTTTGAGCAATTGAAGGGCTGTGGAGACTCCAACCATGCCGGCGCCGAGAACAATACAATCGAATTTCATTGTGCAAATCCATCTTCTGGCGCTGGCAGACTTTTTGCTCTCACGTCATGTTATGTGTCTCGCCATGCTAAATTGATGACGCAAAACACGCTTACTCCATCGAACATGATCCTCGTGGCAATAAAAACATGTGGACCTGATGTGCGGTGGATCGAATTGGCCGCAAAACGTAAAACGAAAATTCAGAGAAATAAAGATGATCCCACGCTATTCACGTGCCGAGATGGTGGCCATATGGTCGCCCGAAACAAAATTCCGCATCTGGTTTGAGATCGAAGCTCATGCCGCCACAGCTATGGCTGAACTAGGTGTAATCCCGCAAGCTGCCGCTGACGTCATCTGGGAAAAGGGGAGCAAGGCGGACTTTGACGTCACGCGCATTGCAGCCATCGAAGCCGAAGTAAAGCATGACGTCATTGCTTTTCTTACGCATTTGGCCGAACACGTCGGACCTGAAGCGCGCTTTGTCCACCAGGGGCTGACATCTTCGGATATCCTGGACACATGCTTCAATGTTCAGTTAGCGCGCGCCAGCGATCTTTTGCTCAGCGGTATCGACAGAGTGCTGGACGCACTCAAAGCACGTGCATTCGAGCATAAGAACACGATAACAATCGGCCGCAGCCACGGCATTCATGCGGAGCCGACAACCTTTGGCATCAAACTCGCCTTGGCCCACGCTGAATTTGCCCGCTGCCGCAACAGGCTGCGGGCGGCACGTGAAGAAATTGCAACGTGCGCGCTTTCCGGTGCAGTTGGTACGTTTGCCAATGTCGCCCCTGATGTTGAAACGTATGTGGCCGGCAAACTCGGTCTTCAGCCCGAGCCGATCTCGACTCAGGTTATCCCACGCGACCGGCACGCAATGTATTTCGCAACCCTGGCCGTCATTGCCTCCTCCATTGAACGCATCGCCACAGAAATTCGCCACATGCAACGCACTGAAGTCCTTGAAGCGGAAGAATATTTCTCGCCAGGACAAAAGGGCTCCTCGGCTATGCCCCACAAACGCAATCCGGTTTTGACAGAAAACCTCACCGGGCTGGCGCGCATGGTCCGCGCCTACGCACTGCCAGCTATGGAAAACGTCGCGCTCTGGCATGAACGCGACATATCACACTCATCCGTGGAGCGCATGATCGGTCCCGATGCGACCATAACCCTGGATTTCGCACTGCACCGCCTTGCAGGTGTGATCGAGAAACTTGTCGTCTATCCAGAGCGGATGCAGGCCAATCTTGATAAATTATCGGGGCTGCATAATTCTCAGCAGGTCTTGCTTGCTCTCACTCAGGCAGGGGTTGATCGCGAACAGGCCTATCGCATGGTCCAGCGTAACGCCATGAAAACGTGGGATGAAAACAAGGATTTCCTGAGCGAACTCAAGGCGGACGATGAAATTACATCCCGGCTCTCTCCTGCCGAACTCGATAAAATGTTTGATATCTCTCACCACACCAAGCATGTCGATACGATATTTAAACGGGTTTTTGGAGAGAACTGACGCCGCTTTCAAAGTGTGCCCAAACGCTTTAGGCCTGCCGTTGCTGTACGACAGGCCCTTATGATGCACATGAACCACACACACCGTTTTTTCTTACAGGCATTCTAGTATTGTTGCCTCGCGGCCTGCAAAGTTATGAAAATGAGTGTGGGGCGTTTTAATGTGTATACAGGGTTGGGTTGTTAGGGCGTTACAATATTTGCTGGCTTTGCCGGTGGTAAGTTTGTTGTTGGCCGCCGGCTGCTCGGCTGCAGCAGCGCAGAATGACCGTTCATCCGATCAGACCGTTGTCATTGTTGCCGGCGGTGATCTTGGCTTTGGCGGCAGCGACCAGCCTCTTCATGCGAAAGGCGGTTATCGTCATGGCCGTCTGATTGCCTGGCGCGATATAGGACGGGATATAGCCCCACTTCTGAACGGTGATATTAATTTCGCCAATCTTGAAACCGTTGTTACCGGTCGTAATACTCTCAAGCCAGCTAACAAGAAATTCCGTTTTCAGATGCACGCAGAAGGCCTGCGCCGGATCATTGAAATGGGGTTTAATGTCTTGTCCACGGCCAACAATCACTCACGTGATTACGGCCAGGCAGGTATGCGCGAAACATTACGGCATCTATCTAGCCTGAAAGCTCTGGGAACGTTGCGCGCTTTCCCAGGCATAGGGCAAGGGCGCACTGCGGCTTTACGCCCGGCAGTCGTAGCAATTGGCAAAAGTCAAAAGATTGCCATTGGTGCTCTCGGCATCGGCGGCACACCACTGGCTCGAAACAGCAAAGGCTATGGTCAAATCGGCTATCATAGCACCAAAGACTTTTCTGAAGCTTTGGACACATTAGCTGAGACGGCTGCCGGCTACCGGATTTTGTCAGTCCACTACGGCAGCGAATTGCAGCTCCACCCCTCCAGCTATGATATCCAAAGGCTACGTGATCGTGCCGTACGTGTTGCAGGCGTAGATCTTGTCATCGGCCATCACAGCCATGTGCCTGCCGGTGTGCAAATGGTCAATGGCAAGCTCATCTTGTATGGCCTTGGCAATCTGCTTCACTTCGGCATGCAAAATATGGGTAAATTCAATGCCTGCCGTGATTTTGGCTTGATGGCCCGCATCTTTCTGTCGCCCAATAAAACCGGCCATCTACAAGCCCGCGCGATACAGATGATTCCGCTCACTGATATGCATCAGGCTAACGCACGGCCCGTTCCAGCCGCACAAGCCAGAAAACGTATTGCCGTTCTCAACGGTCTGGCATCCCACCTGACCGACACAAAAAGCGGTGCGCAAGGCCTGCGGTTTGCCCCGCAAACGGATGGCACGGGACTCTATTGCTTCGACGGCGCGGACAAGACGCACGGTAAAATCGCTAAACTGTGCCGCAATTGGACTGCTGCCGACACAGACACTGGAAAGACACGCTTCCCTGTGCACCCCTGTGCAGCTGCCCGGCCGGCACCACGCACAACCGCGCTCAGTAAAAAGGCCCGGAAACACAGCAGCACGTCCTCAAAGAAGCGTTTCGTAGCAGAATATTTCGCCAATCTGGAAAAACGCTGAATATACTCGATCTTCACATTCAACATTGGCATGCCGCCAGACCTATAAAACAGCCTCAAGTCTGCTGACAAAATCTGGCAGACCGGCTTGCAAGGCTGTTCTGTGACGCTCGGCCAACAAGATAGCCTCGAGTGTTTTTAAGCTCTGATCAAAATCATCATTGATGATCGTATAATTGTATTCATTCCAATGACTGATTTCTGCGGCTGCACGCTGCATACGCCCTGCAATAACCTCCATGCTATCCAGCGCACGCTTACGCAAACGCTCTTCTAAAACTTCCGCCGATGGGGGAAGAATAAATACTTTGACCAGACTTGGCAGGTTCTGCGCTGTTAGTTGCCGCGCCCCCTGCCAGTCAACGTCGAAAACAATATCTTGACCGGCGTTGATCATTGTCTCAACCGCATTGCGGGGCGTGCCGTAGGAATTGCCAAACACAACCGCCCACTCCAACAACTCACCATTATCCCTGCGGCGTTCAAATTCGTCCTGGCTGACAAAGTAGTAATCTTTGCCATCCTCTTCGCCATCGCGTGGCGGACGCGTGGTCACGGAAATCGACAGGCCAAGATTATCATCATTAGCTAACAGCGCCTTTGCAAGGCTGGTCTTGCCCGCACCGGAAGGTGACGACAAAACCAAAATCAAGCCTAGCCGGTGGGGGGGGGACGTATCGCTACTCAACGTTTTGAACCTGTTCGCGGAATTGATCGATGACTGTTTTCATTTCCAGACCAAGCCGGGTTATTTCAATATGGTTAGCTTTCGAACACAAAGTATTTGCTTCACGGTTGAATTCCTGCACCAGAAAGTCAAGCTTACGGCCGACAGGACCGGATGCGCCGAGCAGTTCCCGGGCGCTGGCAATATGCGCATCAAGACGGTCCAACTCTTCTGCGATATCCGCCTTTTTGGCAAGCAAAACAGCTTCTTGATACAAGCGATCGGCATCGAGCTTTATTTGCATGTCATTGGTATCCATCAGGCGTGACAGCTGCCCGGAAAGACGGGCTTGGATAGCCTCAGGCGTTCTCGCTTCTGAAGCACGCGCAGCATTCGAAAGCCTTTCGATTTGCATAACCTGATCCTGCAAAAACACGTCAAGCTTGCCCCCCTCACTCTGCCTGGCTGCTTTCAATTCAGCCAAGGCCTGCGCGAGGCTTTCCAGAGCAACAGCCTGTGCAGTCTCCAACACTTGCGAATCATCAGATGGCTCTCTGGTTTCAAGAACACCTCGCACGTTCAGCAAACTCGCAGAATCGTTCACCGCCAGCCCGGACAATTCCTCAAGCCGATGAGCCGCTGCCAACACGATCTTTAAATTTTCTTCGTTCAAGCATAACGCCGCGGCCCTTGCCTGCGCCTGAAATGTCAATGTTGCAGAAATGCTGCCACGCGAAAATGCAGCAGAAACCGCCGTACGCACGGGCGCCTCTAAGCGGTCAAAACCTGCTGGCAGGCGCACACGAACATCCAATCCGCGGCCATTGACGCTGCGAATTTCCCATTGGCAGCTAAAGCCATTGGACGTGCGTTCGCTTCTCGCGAAGCCGGTCATGCTGCTTACACTCATGGGCTCGTGCTCCAAGATATAAAAGATCGGACTCCGTACATTTGCTGAATCAAATTGAACACCCACTTCATCTGTTTTTTTGTCTCATGGCCGGCATAGCCGTGTTTGGAGCCAGCATCAGACTTTCTAGCGTGCGGGGCGGCGCCACGGCAACGGCGTTCCATCCGGAGCAAGCAAATCAGCCGCAGCTGAGGAGGTTTGCGCATGGCCAGCACCTGCCTTTGACCCGCGCAGCGTTCCCGCTATGGATTTTGCCTTTTGGGCTGCCCTTATCCCACGTTCAATTTTCCGCCACTCGGCTACGGCGCGATTGTGCTCGGCCAACGTTGCAGAAAAGATATGGCCACCTTTACCATCCGCCACAAAATACAAATCATTCGTTTGCGCGGGGTTCATGACGGCTTCAATAGCAGCACGCCCAGGGTTGCAGATCGGCGTTGGCGGCAAACCATCAATTTGATATGTGTTATGTGTTGTCTTGCGTCGGATATCGGAACGATAGATCTTGCTACCCCAAGCGACTTTCTGACCGAATTTTCCATATAAAATCGTTGGATCGGACTGAAGGCGCATGCCACGGCGCAGACGATTAACAAACACGCCTGCTATACGGGAGGGATCGTCATTGGGCCCCATTTCTTTTTCAACAATCGAAGCAAGAATGACAGCTTCAACAATATCTTTGTATGGAAGGCTGGGCTGGCGGCCTTGCCAAGCAGATTGAAGAAATCTGCTTTGCTGACGAGCCATAAGCTTTAACACATCTCTCCGGGATGCCTGCAGCCGCACACGATACGTGTCCGGCCTCAAAGCCCCTTCCGGCGGGACTTCAAGAATATCTCCGGTTAAATTTTTATTCGCGCGCAGGCGTCTGACAATTTCGTAACTTGTGAGACCTTCCGGTATCGCAACCGATATCAGTTCCGATTTTCCAGCTCTGATTATGGCGGCAATTTCTGCAACACTGGACGCGGCTTTAACGCGATAGTCTCCGGCCTTTAAAGTTACCGATTTACGCTGGCGAAGATAATTCAACAGTCGCTCGCTGAACTGATGCGCCAGGAACAGATAACGGCTCTCAACCACACCGTGCTGCTCAAGAATTTCAGCGATTTGGTGCTCTGTCTTACCTCTGGCAATGTTGATCAGCTTGTCCTCGCGCATTGGCCCCGGAGCTGCGGTCTTATAAGAAAGCCAGACATGGGCAGTGCCTGCAGTCAGGAATATTAAAAGCAGAGCCGTTAAGGTGCTATTTAACAAACGCATGGCCGGACCGGCCGATTTTTTGCGTTTTTTACGTTTTCTTCTGCCCGGGGGCGCTGGTGCCCGTGCTGGCTCAACAGCTTCAATCGGGCTTACAGGCCTCATCGTCGCGTCACGCTGTGGCCCTTGTTGCTGTTGCATTGCGCTCATCCTATCACCTAAGGCTGGGAATTGGGTGAACCGCGCCAGTATAGTCTCAACAGTCCTAAAGATTATGGCGAAAGAGGGCGCAGTTTCGTAGATCCACAGCTACATCAGCCTGTTTCTCGTTTCTCGCAAGCCCCGCCCAGACTCTTAGCCTGCAGACGACAGATACAACAACAAAACTCACAGGCGGACGTTTGCAAACATGGTTACAAAACATGTATCGCTATTATTTGGTGCTTCGCATGATAATGGAAGCGTTTGTCCCCCCGAATCCAAATGAATTAGATAAAACGGTGTTGATTTCCATTTTTTGGGCCTTATGTGGCACGAGATTGATCGATGTATCCACAGAAGGTTTGTCGAGATTAAGCGTCGGAGGCGCTATATTATCGCGCATTGCAAGCACAGAAAAAACGGCTTCAACGGCCCCTGCTGCTCCCAACAGATGACCGATAGCAGATTTCGTAGATGACATGGCCATCTTGCCAGAGTTGGAGCCAAACAAACGCTCTACAGCGCCAAGCTCAATCTCATCGCCCATGGGCGTGGATGTGCCGTGGGCATTGATGTAGTCGATTTCCGATGGATTAATACCGGCGTTTTTAATCGCCGCCTGCATACAACGGAACGCCCCATCACCGTTTTCTGCGGGAGCAGTAATATGGTATGCGTCACCGGAAAGACCGTAACCAATCACTTCGGCATAAATTTTTGCACCACGTGCCTTGGCCCGTTCATACTCTTCCAGCACGACGACCCCCGCCCCTTCCCCCATAACGAAGCCGTCACGTTCAACATCATAAGGACGTGATGCTTGCTCCGGGCGGTCATTGAATGCTGTCGAAAGAGCACGGCATGCCGCAAACCCCGCAAGAGCGATACGGCAAAGAGGACTTTCCGAACCGCCTGCAACCATCACATCAGCATCTCCCAGCGCAACAAGACGGGCAGCATCGCCAATTGCGTGAGATCCGGTCGAGCACGCTGTCACAACGGAATGGTTTGGGCCTTTAAGCTGATGCTTAATAGACACATAACCCGAGGCAAGATTAATCAAGCGCCCAGGAATAAAAAATGGGCTGATACGGCGTGGCCCTTTATCTCGCAGCAGAAGCGATGTCTCTGCAATGCCCTGCAAACCACCGATGCCGGAACCTATCAGCACACCTGCAGTATTGCGGTCTTCATCGGAGGAAATAAGCTGACCAGCATCAGCAATAGCCTGATCTGCAGCCGCAATGGCGTAAACGATAAAATCGTCGACTTTGCGCTGCTCTTTCGGAGCCATCCAGTCATTTGCGTTATACGTGCCAGCGGTGCCGTCACCACGGGGAATAAAACCCGCGATCTGAGACGCCAGATCGTCAACTTGAAATTCTTGGACACGTCTGATGCCACTGCGCCCTTCAAGCAAAGCGGCCCAAGTCTCTTCGACACCGCAGCCAAGAGGCGTAACGAGCCCCAGGCCGGTTACAGCAACTCGTCGCAAATGTTTACCAGGCATAGGTCTTCCGGAAATTGTTTAAGCGCGCAGCTTCCAACGCGCCTGAGCTAGAGATGCCGTCCAGAAAAATGACAGCATCCATAAATACATGCTGATCCAAATGCCTGCCTTAAGAAGCAGCACTTGCATTCTTTTCAAGGAACTTCACAGCATCGCCGACAGTGAGAATATGCTCTGCAGCATCATCAGGAATCTCGCAGCCAAATTCCTCCTCAAACGCCATGACAAGCTCAACAGTGTCAAGACTGTCTGCGCCTAAATCATCGATAAATGACGCACCATCGCTGACTTTTTCGGCTTCTACGCCTAGATGCTCAACAACGATCTTTTTAACACGCTCTGCGACATCGCTCATAGTTTAGAGTCCCTCATTTAATTATCTTATTGTTTCAAGGTTACACTTTTTGCATCATTTACAGTCAAAACACCGTAATCTTTTTTCAAGTACAACCCCAGTTGAATTATTGAACCGGATGACAGCCTGACGTTGAAAGCCCTGATGTTTCCAGTTTAATGCGCGTGACAGCCGGTTGGCAGGTATCACAATTCAGTGGTCTTGACTAGCATTGCTCCTGCGCAAAAACGACTGCTTTTTTTTGTAATTGCAATGCTGAGCTGCAACACAAGCTTCCCGTTACGTCAAGGCATGACCATACCGCCATTGACATGTAACGTTTGACCGGTCACGTAGCGAGCCTCTTCACTGGCCAGATAAAGTGCGGCTGCGGCAATGTCTTCCGGGGTGCCAAACGTATTTGCCGGGATAGCATCCATGATGCCTTGCACCTGTTTTTCATTCAAGGCGTCAGTCATTGCCGTCTTGATGAACCCTGGAGCAATGCAATTCGCCGTAATACCCCTGGAGGCCCCTTCGCGGGCGAGCGACTTCGTCATACCAATCATGCCAGCCTTGGATGCAGCATAGTTCGCTTGACCAGGATTGCCGATAACAGCGCTTACGGATGAAATGTTGATAATACGTCCATAGCCGGTCTTGGCACGCATCATGGACCGTGCTGCTGCGCGCATGAGCATGAAAGTCGATGTTAAATTAACCGAGATCACATCATCCCATTGCTCATCCTTCATAACCATAAAGAGATTATCTTTGGTCAGCCCCGCATTATTCACCAAAATGTCCAATTTGCCCATCGCGGCAATCGCTTGATCAACGAGTTGGCCAACCTGTTGCTTATCAGCCAGATCGCATGGTAGCGTATACACACGCTCACCCAGCGCCTCACTCAAGACTTGGAGTTTTTCTTCCCGCCTGCCGGAAATCGCAACGGTTGCACCCCGCGCATGGAACGCACGGGCAATAGCTTCGCCAATACCGCCCGTTGCCCCTGTAACGAGAGCATTTTTTCCTTTAAGATCAAACATCTTTTCCCTTCAATATTTGCCATATTGCATAATTTGCAGGCAGCTGTGCTAAACTGCACTTTTAAATTCAATCGGCAGCTAATGACACAGCTAAAGCAACAATGTCTTCGGGGGTGCTACAGGGCGTCGATTTGGCCGATTTGTCAATACGTCCAATCAAGCCGCACAGAACCTTTCCGGCGCCAATTTCATAAAACTCATCGATACCGGCAGCTCTCATCGCCTGGACACATTCCCGCCAGCGAACCGTACCGGTCACCTGCTCAACAAGGCGTTTGCGAATGTCATCCGGATCAGAAATGGGCGCTGCCGTCACATTGGCAACAACTGGAACAACCGGTTGCTTCACGTCCACTTTTGACAATTCTTCCGCCATAACATCGGCAGCCGGTTGCATTAATGCACAATGGAACGGCGCACTGACGGGCAACATGATGGCACGGCGCACCCCATGCGCCTTACTGATGTCAGGCACACGATCAATAGCGACCTTGGCGCCGGACAAAACGACTTGCGTGGGGTCATTATCGTTTGCGATCTGACAGACATCGCCCTGTGCGGCCTCCTGGGCAACCTTCTCGGCAACATCCATTCCTCCCCCCAACAGGGCTGTCATGCCACCCTCTCCGACGGGAACGGCTTTTTGCATGGCTTCCCCCCGCGCGCGCAAAAGACGCGCTGCATCTGCAATTGAAAAAGTCCCCGCGGCTGCAAGCGCGGAATATTCGCCCAACGAATGACCGGCAACGAACTTGGCCGCCTGCGCAAGTTTAACGCCATGCTCATGTTCCAGAACACGCATAACGGCCATAGAAACCGCCATCAACGCGGGTTGCGCGTTTTGCGTCAAAGTCAGGGTCTCTTTCGGGCCTTCCCACATGACGGACGAAAGTTTTTCGCCGAGGGCTTCATCAACTTCATCAAACACATCCCGGGCGCATGCAAACTGCTCTGCAAGCGCTTTGCCCATGCCGACATCCTGGCTGCCCTGGCCTGGAAAAACAAAAGCCCGCGCCATTTTTCAAACTCCCTGACCTTCTAATACGCATGATGAAACGGCTTTTCAGACAAATATAAACCGTGAAGCTAACGACAGCTTTTGCGGCCACGAATTAGGATTTGTTGTCGCTATGCTGATAACATTTCATGCACCATGGAGAAGCGCTATACGCACGCCCCTGCCTCATATGTCAAGGGCTGCAATCGGCTGTTTTTGTTTTTCACTATCAAAATCCTTGCATTTTCCAACGCTTTAGCTTATTCAAGCCCATTATCCGGTTGGAAGCTGAAAAGAGCAGTGTTCAGATGACAAGCCTTCAGATGGCACATGGCATGAGTTGTCCAGCGCTCTCGTGTTTCCACTCTTCTGGGTCGTCTTTATGAGCCTTTCCTTGCTGCTTTAGCGCAGCCAGTGCGGCTCGTTAGGGGCTATGCGCCGGAAAAACATAGATATATATACATAGGGAAAGGTGGTCACATGCCGCTGTATGAGCATGTTTATCTTGCACGCCAGGATGTATCGCAACAACAGGTTGATGCAATTACGGCAGAACTCAAGCAGATTATTGAAGAAGGTGGTGGATCCTTTGGAAAAATTGAGTATTGGGGCGTTAAATCTTTAACTTATAAGATCAAAAAAAATCGTAAGGCGCATTTTACGCTCATTAACATTGATGCACCCGCACCTGCATTGGCAGAGATGGAGCGCCGCATGCAGCTGTCAACGGATATCATCCGCTTCATGACACTCAGGGTTGAAGAGCACGAAACAGACCAATCGGTACAAATGCGTAAAAATGATCGCGAAGAGCGCCGTGGCGGTGGTGGTTTTCGAGGTGATCGCGGTGACCGTGGCGGCCCTCGCGGCGACAGAGGTGATCGTGGCGGCCGTGAAGGCTCAACATTCCGTGCCCGGCCGCAAAACAACGAAAACCCAAATCAAGGAGCATAAGATATGGCAGGCCCAGCAGGTGGCGCACGGCGCCCATTTCATCGTCGCCGTAAGACATGCCCGTTTTCGGGCGAAAACGCTCAGAAAATCGACTATAAGGACGTCCGCTTACTTGGCCGCTATGTCTCAGAGCGGGGCAAGATCGTTCCTAGCCGCATCACGGCGGTTTCAGCCAAGAAACAGCGAGAGCTTTCAAAGGCCATCAAACGTGCCCGCTTTTTAGGCTTGCTGCCTTACGTTATTAAATAAGGCTGCCAAACTCATCGCGGCATCTGCCTTGTCACCGATGGGGCCATTGCAATACTGCACTATGACTGAAAATGCACATTTGGGGACGAAACACGTCTCTTAGATTTGAGCAACAAACAGAAGGTTGGGGTCAAATTCACGTATATCATGACCTCTAACCGCTGATAGGCGGGACAGCTGATTATGCAAAATAATATTCTTGTCGGGATTGCTGCAGGCATCGTCTCGGCCATCGTGCTTATTGCTGCTGCACAGGGTTCTCCTCTGGCTCTCTTTGCATTTATTTTTCTGGCACCACTGCCCATTATCATAGCCGGTTTAGGGTGGGGTTGGACATCTGCTTTTTCTGCCGCAGTAATTGCAGCGCTGACAATGGCTGCGCTGGGCAGTCCACGCGTCGCCATCTCTCACTTTGTGGCTGTTGGCCTGCCGATGGTTATCTGCTCTTATCTTCTGATGCTTAATCGCGCAATCCAGCCAACCAGTTCAGAAGATAAACCATATATTGAGTGGTATCCGCCGGGCCGCGTTCTCGGTTTTCTGGCGCTTGCCGCCGGCGCTCTTGCAACAGCATCGCTTTTTTCAATCGCCACCAATGAGCGCGAACTTGAAGCTGCTATCCGCGAACACATCGACAAATTCAACCTAAAACTTCCAGGTGAAAATGACGTCGAAAATTTTGCAAAGCTTATGACACGCAGCTTTACGCCGGTGGCCGCAACATTTTGGATCACAGTCGCCTGTTTTAATCTGTGGCTTGGTGGTTTGGTGGCATATGTGTCTGGTCAATTGGCCAGGCCATGGCCTGATTTATCACTCATGATGTTGCCACGTGAAGCGCCTCTGTTTTTATTGGCTGCGGTTGGCGCCTCGTTTCTGGGCGGATATCCGGGGCTTATTGCCATCGGTTTTGCAAGCGCGATTTTCTTTGCTTATCTGATTATCGGTCTGGCCATTCTTCACAATATCACACGCGGGAATGGAGCGCGTATCTTCATTCTGGTCGCTGTCTATCTTGGCCTGTTCATCCTGAATCCATTCAGCGGTATCATTATCGCTATGATCGGAATTGCTGAACCGGTTTCGCCGATCCGGCGACGCTTCGCCCCCCCGGACACAGGATCCGGCTCTGGTTAAGGGTTCGCAACTTCCTGCATCAACCGCGTGTCCGGCGCCCTACACAAAACTATGCTTATGCTCATACCTTACATACCTCAACTATTGGAAAAAAACACGCAAAAAGGATTAGTCAAAATGCAGGTTATTCTGTTGGAGCGGATCGGCTCCTTGGGACAAATGGGCGATATCGTCAACGTGAAAAACGGCTATGCGCGCAACTTTCTGTTGCCCCAGGGCAAGGCATTGCGCGCGACCGAAGCTAATCAGGCCGAATTCGAAAAACAGCGCGTCCAATTGGAAGCACGGAATCTTGAGCTAAAAAAAGAAGCCGAGTCCGTCCGCGAAAAACTAAACGGCCAGCAATTCGTCATTATTCGACAAGCCGGCGATACCGGACAACTTTACGGTTCTGTTTCAACACGCGACATTTCCGTCCTTGTCACCGAGGGCGGCATCTCTCTTGACCGCCGGCAGATAGAACTGCAGAGCCCCATCAAAGCGCTTGGCATCCATAGCGTACAGATTACGCTGCACCCGGAAGTTGGCGTTGAAATCACCGTAAACGTCGCACGCTCAGAAGACGAGGCCGAGCGCCAAGCCCGCGGTGAAGATGTAACCGTTATCCAGGATGAGGTGCTGGAACTCGAAACCTTTGATCCAGAGGCTGAATTTGGAGAGGAGGAAGACGATGCCGGTGCAGAACAAGGTGAGACAGAGGCTTCCGAACAATAAGCAACCGGTTGATTTGACCTCTTAAGCATCCGCACTTATGATTCGGATTACGGCACAATGTATTTTTTTTGAGAGTGTGCATAACGGGGAGGCTTCGCGTAAAACGCAACAGCTGCTGCAACGGGAGGTAAGGGAATCGCTTAGCCTGACATCATGATGAATGAAAGCGCTCCCCTCACCCAAGCCGAGCATCTTGCAGCTCAGGCCCAATCAGATGTCCCGCTGGCTTATCGTCAGCCACCGCACAATATTGACGCCGAGCAAGGCTTGCTCGGCGCTATCCTAGTTAATAATGAAGCCCTTGACCGCGTCTCGGGTTTTTTGGATGCGTCGCATTTCTACGAACCAATCCACCGCGAAATTTTTGAGGTTGCCGAGAAGCTGATTACAGCTGGCAAGCAGGCGACGCCGATTACGCTTAGAACATTCTTCGAAACTGCAGAACCGGTATCTGATGATCTGACTATTCCGCAATATCTGGTGCGATTGGCCGCAAACGCGGCAACCATCATCAACGCCGCTGATTATGGCAGGACGATCTATGACCTTGCCGTACGCCGTTCCCTCATTGTTATTGGCGAAGACCTTGTCACAACGGCTTACGATTCGCCAGTTGATGCACCACCTGAGTTGCAGATCCAAGACGCTGAGGGCCGACTTTATGCGTTGGCAGAAAATGGCAAATATGGCCAGGGCTTTGTCGATTTCGGCACCGCCTTAACCGAAGCGATTGAAATGGCCAACAGCGCTTACATGCGTGATGGTCAGCTTTCCGGTTTATCGACAGGCCTGACGGATCTTGACGGCCGCATGGGCGGGCTACAGCGTTCTGACCTGATCATTCTTGCGGGCCGGCCCTCCATGGGTAAAACTGCTCTGGTAACCAATATCGCCTATAATGTTGCCAAAGCTTATCAGGCAGAACGCCAGCCCGATGGCACAATGAAGACCGTCAACGGCGGCTGTGTCGGCTTCTTCTCCCTGGAAATGTCTGCAGAACAACTGGCGACGCGTATTCTATCAGAACAGGCTGAAATCACTTCTGAAAAAATCCGGCGCGGCATGATCGACGAACAGGAATTCCGGAAATTGGCTGATGTGGCCCGAGTCATGTCCGAAGCTCCTCTTTTTATCGACCAAACCGGCGGTATTTCAATTGCGCAACTGTCAGCCCGTGCTCGCAAGCTCAAACGGCAAAAAGGGCTGGACCTTCTCATTGTTGACTATTTGCAGCTGTTATCTGGCGGCAAGCGCAGCGGAGAAGGACGGGTGCAGGAGATCACAGAAATTACGACGGGCCTTAAAGCCCTGGCAAAAGAGTTGGAAGTGCCCATTATTGCGCTGTCACAGCTGTCGCGTCAGGTTGAACAGCGTGAAGATAAGCGCCCGCAGCTGTCAGATCTGCGAGAATCGGGCTCCATTGAGCAGGACGCCGACGTTGTCATGTTCGTGTTTCGCGAGGAATACTATGTTGAGCGTACAAAGCCCGGTGAAGGAACGCCGGAATTTGGTGAATGGCAGCAAAAGATGTTCGAAGTCGCCGGAAAAGCCGAAGTCATTATCGGCAAGCAGCGCCATGGTCCGGTGGGTGCTGTACAACTCGCCTTTGAAGGCAGCTATACACGCTTTGGCAATCTGGCCCACGAAGATCGCATGCCTGAGCGCTTGGAATAGTAGACGGGCAAGAAAGGGGCCTGGAAATGGCTGAAGA
>CAYUYL010000001.1:0-64417 GCA_964449195.1 uncultured Filomicrobium sp. | reverse complement strand
ATTTAACGCTCGATGCCAGCCTGCAAGCTCGCCTTGAGCGGCTTGTGGTGCAACATGTTGCACCACGCGATGATAAGCTTTCTGCTGCCTTAATGGTTGTCGACCATGGAACAGGAGAGGTTCTGGCGCAGGTGGGATCAGCAGGTTATTTTGATACCAAGCGCTCCGGTGCCATTGATATGACACGTGTCGTGCGGTCTCCGGGGTCGGCCTTGAAGCCTGTCGTCTACGGTCTCGGGTTTGAATTTGGCATTATCCATCCGGAAACCTTGATTGATGATCGTCCGGTACGGTTTGGAACTTATAGCCCTCAAAATTTCGATGAGATTTACCGCGGCACGATCAGTATTCGTGAGTCGCTGCAGAAATCCCTGAATGTGCCTGCGGTCAAGGTGCTCGATGCTGTTGGGCCGGGCCGCATGATTGCGCGTTTGCAGCAGGCAGGTGTTGCCGTTGCTTTGCCGCAGGAGGCTGAGCCTTCGCTGGCCGTTGCGTTGGGCGGGCTTGGCATTTCTTTGCAGAATATAGCGTATCTCTATGCTGCTCTGGCCCGCGGGGGAGCGCCTGTCGTCATTAAGAGCCTTATGATGCAAAAGTCCCATATGCTGCTTGGGAAAGATTCACGCAGACAGCTCTTGAGCAAGGTTGCCAGTGCTTACGTGACGTCAATCCTGAAGGACGCGCCAGGGCCTGATCATGCAAAACGTGGCCAAATCGCTTATAAAACCGGGACGTCCTATGGGTACCGCGATGCCTGGGCTGCCGGGTATGATGGCCGTCACACCGTCGTTGTGTGGGTTGGCCGGCCTGACGCTGCAGCGACACCCGGCTTGACCGGGCGGACCGCTGCGGCACCAATACTTTTTGATACCTTTCAGCGGATTTCCGAACGGCGCGTGCCGCTCGGATCTATGCCACAAGAGGCCTTGAAAACATCCGGAGCCAAACTGCCAGAACCTTTGAAACGGTTTGAACGGGAGCGTGAGACATTCGCGGCGAGGGGGTATCTTGAACGTCCGGTTCGTATTGCGTTTCCCCTGGATCGTTCGGTTGTTGAGCTGACTGATGGCGATATGCCTATCGTTTTTAAGGTGAGCGGTGGTGTGCTGCCCTTGTCATGGTATGCCAATGGTCATCCGATTGGACGCACGGTACGTCAGCGCCAGTTTGTCTGGCGTCAGGCTGAATCGGGCTTCGTGAAGCTTTCTGTGGTCGACGGCCGCGGTCGTGCCGATCAGGTTACGGTGCGTCTGCGAACACCGTGATGACATTCTACAACTTATTGCATTATGCGCCTGCGACGCTGGGAGCGGTTCGCTTGTGGCTTTTTGCCGGTTAAATTTTGTGCAGCAAGATCAATCTGCATTACGTCTGTTTGGCTATACGTCGCCTTGGGCGGCGTGGCCTGAAAAGGAAGCTAAAGGCATGACAAGCAATGTTGCCGGTGTAGTGCAAACGCTTTATTGGGGGCGTCAAACTTCAGGGCTGCAGTATAGCAAGATTAACGCCTGCATTGGTATTGTGGCGCTTGCCATCATGGGCATTGCGAGTGTGATCCCCGCTTTTGTCTTGTCAGAGAATATCAATGAGCAGGCTGGCAGTCATGATGCGGCGCAAAAAACAGGTGTGAAATTGCCGGCTCAAACCGCTTCTGAATGGGCCTTTGGTGGTTATGGTGGTGTCTCTTATACGCACCCATCAGATGTTGAAATCAAAAATCCCGGCCGCACGGATATGACCGTTAAGGATTTCACTTGGATCGGCAGGCCGTTCAAAGCGCCAGTTTATTATGGCGTACGTATTCAGCGCTGGCAAAATGCGGGGCAATTCGGCACGATGCTGGATTTTACACATGCCAAAGCAATCGCCAAACGCGAAGATATCGCAACATTTTCTGGTAAGCTGGACGGTGAAAAGCTGGAAGAGAAGCAGCGCATCGGCGATGTTTTCCGGCATCTTGAATTCAGTCATGGCCACAATATGCTTACCCTGAATGGACTAGCCCGCCTGGCGCCCATATGGAGCCGTTTTCGCCCTTATTTTGGTGCTGGTGCAGGGATTTCCTTACCCCATACTGAAGTGGGTATTCACAAGAAGAATGCACGAACATACGAATATCAGTATGCGGGTTTTGTTGGTCAGGGGCTTGCCGGTCTGGAAATTCAACTCGGCCGCGCTTCAGTTTTTCTGGAGTATAAATTCAGTTATGCGCCTTATGATGTACCGCTGTCGCATGAACCTTATGGATGGCTTCTGGTGACAGATCTATGGCGGCAGTTTTCCAGCTGGTGGAGAGGTGAAAAGCCGCCTGGAGGCCGTTTAACGACGACATTGGCCTCGCATCACGGCATCGCCGGTGTGATGCTGCGCCATCAGCCAGGTGCCGTACATCTATCTCAGTAACTAAAAGGATGAGTTTTAACAGGTCTTGCCAGCAATCATTGGCGGGATGCATGAAACACACCGACTTTATGCTGGTGGTATGTTATACGACACTGAAGACTAGCCAAGGCGATGAAATACCGCTATATAGCTATAAAAGACCTATGTGAAGGCACGCGGGATAATCTTCTGCGTGTTGCAGATCGTCAAAATCAATCCCTTTAATGGATCGTACACACGCTCGTGAGAGCAGCCTTTTCTGGCGTTCCGAGCTTTAGTATTTTGCGAGAAAGTTATTTCTATGGCTGTTCCAAAACGAAAAGTTAGCCCTATGAAGCGCGGCTTCCGCCGGTCCGCTGATGCGCTCCAAAAACCAACCTACGTTGAAGATAAGGAAAGCGGTGAGCTGCGGCGTCCGCATCACCTGGATTTAAAAACCGGTATGTATCGGGGGCGTCAAATTCTCGAGCCAAAAGACGATGCATAACTTTTTGAGCTATGCAGCGTTTGGTTTGAATGACTGCCATAATCCTGTTCTATAGGTAGGCTTAACGTTTTGGAATCAGAGGTGGGACATGTCAATCCGTGCTATACCGTTGCTGTTTTTTGTATTCTTAATGTACAACGCTGTTGTCTTGATTGGTGCTGGAAGTAATCCTGATGATGCACTTAAGGTGCTTGATTATCACCTGCTTCCACTGCCAATGCTTAACGGTCACACATGGATCTTAACGACGGGTGATCTTATCACTCTTGCCCTGCTTGTACTTCTTTTCTTTGAATTGCTTAAAGCAACCTATACATCCAGCACATCACTCATCGATCACGGGTTGTCGATGGCTGTGTTTGTGGTCTGCCTCATTGAATTTCTTATGGTACGTCAAGCACAGACATCTGTATTTTTCTTTATCGTGATCGCAACTCTGATCGATGTGATTGCCGGCTATACGATTGGCATCAGGGTTGCCCGCCGCGATCTTACTATTGAAGGCTAGGAAAGACCTGTAAATTTTGGGGTTTTGCAAGAAGTGCTGTCTAAGTGATTTAGGCAGCGCTTTTTGCGTTTTCCTGACGAGAAAATGGCGCCTTCAAAATGAAGGTTATCTTATTCGGGCATCGGGAGCGGCAACAGGGGCCGGTGGAGAATTCAACAGGCCCTAACTCAGCCTTGAAATTTTTTTGATTTTTGCCTGCATCGCAGCAAGTTCGACTTTCAGCTGGTTAACTTCGGACATTTTATCCTGATGCACTTCCTCTTCTTTGTCAGGGAAGGGAGCGGCAGTAGTTTTAGCAATGTCGTCTGAGGGCTGTTCGCTCATATCGTGCTCGTTGGCTGCTTTGTCTTTACCTGTATCCGGCACTTCAGGCTTCATATTGTGCGCGTTATGACTGGCTGTGTCTTTGTCATCTTGCGGTCCGTCGGCTTGCGGTGCCCACGTTGCAAAGGCTTTTTCGAGCATTCCCAGATTTTTATGTGTTGCCTTCCTGACCTCCGATGACGCGTCCTTTATCACCGGCGCAACGCTTTCCGCCAAATTGGGGGAAGTATATGATTGAGAGTCTTTTTGTATCAATCTGACTGAACGACCGGGAACACTATTGACAGTTGAGACCGGGCGCATCCTGAATATGGCCGGCCTTAAGATCATGAGATAGATATACAACAATACCGGCCTTTGTTGTGAGCCAGCTCCATTGCGCATTGCCTGAGATTTCAAAGGGAACTGAGGTTATAAGATATGTGCAATATCTGCGTTGGCGCGAAAACGGAGGGCTCAATGATTGCAGACAGCATGCCGAAGCCGTCGCTTCCAGATGATACCAGGCGCAATGTATCTTGGTTGGCGGTCTGCCAGGCATTGTATATGTGTGTAACAACACTTGCGGTCTCCACAACACCGCTGGCCGGCCATGCGTTGCTCGAGGTTGATAAAGCTATGGCCACCCTGCCGCTCATGCTTTACCATGTTGGCATTATGATCATGACGGTGCCGGCCTCGCTATTGATGGCTCGCATCGGACGCCGCGCCGGTTTTTCACTGGGCGCCGTCATCGGCGTGGGGTCAGGCGGTCTATCTGCCGCAGCAATCTTTCAGCAGGATTTTCTGTGGTTGTGTGCTGGACTGATGCTGATGGGGTGTTCAGCAGCCTTTGCCATCTATTATCGTTTCGCCGCCGCGGACACTGTCGATGCTGCATTCCGCCCAAAAGCTATCTCGCTGGTTATGGCGGGCGGTGTATTCGCCGGTTTTCTTGGTCCACAAACGGCCAAATATGTTGTTGACTGGTTTGAGCCTGTGACGTTTGCCGGCGTTTACGTCATGGTCATCGTATATTCTGCACTCCTGTTGTTATTCATTCAAGGCCTCAGAATTCCAGGCCTCACGGCCCAGGAGCGCAAGTCTAGCGGCAGACCAATGCGTTTGATTGTCCGGCAGCCGGCTTATCTTGTTGCCGTAATCTCATCTATGTTCGGTTATGGTGTGATGGCGTTGGTGATGTCGGCGACGCCGCTTGCTATGCTTGCTTGTGGTTTTGATTTCAATTCCAGCGCAACTGTTATTCAGGCGCATGTTATCGCGATGTTTCTACCCTCGTTCTTTACCGGCTATTTAATTGGGCGCTTTGGGGCCCTGCTCATTATTGCCTGCGGTGTGCTGATGCAGGGCGTATGCGCTTTAGTGAATGCTGCTGGCCTTGAGTTTATGAACTTTTTTATTGCCAATGTTCTCGTCGGTCTAGGGTGGAATTTCACGTATATTGGTGGTTCGTCGTTGCTGACACAAACCTATCAGCCATCCGAGCGCGCGAAAGTGCAGGCAAGTCATGATTTTATGGTTTTTGCAATGACAGCCTCAGCGGCGGGGCTTTCCGGTCTTCTTCAAGCAAAAGTTGGATGGAGCATCTTAAATCTTACTGTATTGCCGGTCGCCCTGGCTATGGTCTTGGCTTCATTATGGCTCATTCGCTATCAAGCAGGGCAAACGGAGGCGGGTATTTTCGAAAGGCATGAAGCACGGGAAACGCCGTCTTACGGGCGCCCGCCGTCATAGACTCTAAAACGGCGTTTGGGTGAGTTTGTCTGATGTTCATTATGTAGATGAATGCCGGTATCTTTTACTTGATCAAGGGGGGTAAATATCCGGTCGGTCAGTGTGTGTAACCGTGGCGTCTGTCCCGTCTCAACCAGGGAATGTTTGGACAGTGGGGTAGCGTTGCGCCAGGAAAAATCCTCAGTCAGGCTCCAGGCTCCAAGGAGGCGGTAAATTTTTCCATCCGGCCGTGTCAGCGGTAAAATAAGCAATTCTGAAAAGACAGTCTCACCAAAGGTGTTATGTGATTGTACATCAAAAGTGGCTGGATTGCCATGTTCACTAATAGCTGCAAGTTTGTCGCGCATAGATTTGCGGTCAAAGGGATGCCACAGATTTAAAAAATTATATCCGCGCAATTCTGCATCGAAATACCGGCATAGTTTCGTGCCTGCAATCCGGAAGCAATAGTTGCCGGGGGTTTGGCAATCCAGCATCATGACTTGCGGTAAAATTGTAGATATGCGTGCAGGATCAATCTCGTTTCGCTTTGGGGCAATGCGCCCGTTTCGCAATTGGTCCCAATATGCAAAGAGTACCCGGTTTGTTTCATGTTGCATTTATATAGGTTGTCCTTGCGTCTGCCGATAATCTTGTTCCAAGGTATGGCGCATCGATGCATCGCCTTTGTCGGGGACGGCGTTGTTGCCTGATAGAGCGGCGTACTAAAGAGCAGGAAGTATGCCATTTACCGGTTTGTTGCGTTAAAGTCAGCGCGCAGTTGGCGAAAAGGTTAAGGGCTGCCATGGGAGATACTTACAGGCGCGAGCCGATTGTGAACGCGCCGGGTGTTGTGGTTATAGTGCTTGCCGTTGTGGCGGTGATGCATGCGTTGCGCTCTTTGAGCGGTCCACTTCTCAATCAGGAATTGATTACCTATCTATCGCTCTATCCTTATCGGCTAGGGCCGGATGGTGCTGGCGTTCCAGGTGGCTTTCTTGTTGGTGTTACATCGCTTGCAACACACACGCTTCTGCACGGCGACTGGGTGCATTTGTTCATTAATAGCGCCTGGTTGCTCGCTTTCGGATCGCTGGTCGCAAGGCGCGCAGGAGCCGCAGGCTTTCTGCTCATGTTCGTTGCCTGTGCGGTTGCCGGCGGATTGACATATGTGGTGGTCAATGGCTTTGCGCAAACGGTTGTTGTCGGGATGTCGGGGGCGGTTTCCGGCCTTATGGGCTGTGCTTTTCGTCTTATTTTCACAGCCCGGCAATACGGTGGTATAGCGGTTTTGCAGCATTACCCATTAAGAATTCCAAGGCTTTCATTAGGGGCAGCGTTGCGGCATCGCCAGACTATGCTTGCAACGGGTGTTTGGATCGCCATGAATTTCCTGTTTGCGCTCGCCGGGCCTGCTCTTTTTGCCGGTGGGGGCATTGCCTGGGAAGCACATCTTGGCGGTTTTATAGCTGGTTTTTTGCTCTTTGGTTTGGTTGATCGCGGGAATAGTGAGGGTTTGGCAGGTTGAACGCTGCCCAATTTCTCAAAAGCGAGATAGGCTTTGGTCGTCTGCTGCGTGCGGTAAATGCAGCTGAAACCGCTGGAGAATGCCCTATTCTGCGAATGCAGGATGTTATGCTATTCTTTAAATTCAAGATGAAATGTGGAGCTTGCCTTGTCTTCTTTAATATCGCGATAAAAGCACGTATGGCGGCTGGTGTGGCATGCATTGCCCGTACCCAGGACGTTAACCTCAAGTAGAATGGCATCCTGATCGCAGTCCGTACGGATACGAGCCACCCGTAGTGTATTGCCGCTGTCTTCGCCTTTTTTCCAGAGCTTCGCGCGCGACCGGCTCCAAAAATGTGCCTCGCCGGATTCTATCGTGATTTGCAGTGCTTCTGCGCTCATCCACGCAAACATCACTACATCCCTGCTGTTGATATCAAGCACGATCGCCGGGATAAGCCCATCCGCATCGAACTTTGGCTGGAACAGGTGTCCTTCTTCAATCTCGGCTTTGGAGCCGCGAGGCGGAAAAAGATCTGTGGTTGGCATCAGATTTCAGCTCATCGTTTTGTATGATAACTCAATTTATGCAGTGGCCGCTTCACATGCGCGTATAAGTACTCATCAAGCCGTGTAATGACGTGCAACAGCTGCGCGCGTCAGGGCTGCTACAAGTAAGGGATCCAGGCCAAGGCGTTGGGCTAAAAGCTGCAGAAAACGGCGTTCTTCCGGACTTGCCTTCTGATCGGATGCTGCGATTTCTGCTGACAATACGAACACCGTTTCGCGCATGTGTAGCGGCAGGGCTTCGGAAATCATATCGAGAACCTTGTTGAGGCCGTCAGGGCCTGAAACAACGCGGCTGCAGGCTTGTGCCTCCATCACCAGGTTGTCTGGATCAAAACTCTCGAATGCAGGCAGTTCCTGCACGATCCATCCGATGCGTGCCAGTTCAACATCACTCATTTGATTGTCGACGGCCGACGCTGAGATCATGGCATAAATAATAGCTTGCTGCGGTGTGAGTTGATCGGTCATGACCTTCCCTAAATTTAACTTATCATTTATAGACGCTATGTATTGATTTAAAGCCCTTGCGCAAGGGCCAGTCGGATGAACAGCACGACAATAATATGCACCTGAAACACATATATACTTCAAGCTCAGGCATTTGACGAATTGTATTGACTGCGGCTACATCGTCGCTAGCCTGGAGTGTTTTCGTTTCAGTTTGACCATCCTACTCTCTCGTCCAGCCAGCCATGAGATTACGCCGTTGGTTGGCCGGGAGTGGGAGTGGACCGGTGGAGTAATGAGGCTTGTTGCAAAAAGACGCGAAATGGCACGACGGGCCTAAAATATAACTTTTTTACGACGAATGGTTTATTATGATGACAGCCGCCTCTGCAACCGATGCAGCTATGACCGCCAGCCTTGCCGAACTTGCCCAAACGTCCAAGGCGTGGCCATTTGAAGAGGCGCGCCGGCTTGTCAAAAGGCTTGAGCGTTCATCCGGGACTGAGGAAAGAACAGTTGTTTTTGAAACGGGATATGGTCCGTCTGGATTACCGCACATCGGTACATTTGGCGAAGTTGCGCGGACTTCCATGGTGCGCAAGGCGTTTGAAGTTCTCACTGAAGGCCGTTACACGACACGTCTGATCTGCTTCTCGGACGATATGGACGGTTTCCGCAAAGTTCCAGGCAACGTGCCAAATCAAGAACTTCTGGCCAAGCATCTTGGCAAGGCGTTGACAAGTGTGCCCGATCCCTTTTCTGAATACGAAAGTTTTGCCCACCACAACAATGCAAGGTTGCGCAGCTTTCTGGACCGTTTCGGATTTGAATACGAATTTTTTTCGGCCACTGAATGCTACAAATCCGGTATGATGGATGAGACGCTGCTTAAAATGCTATCCGTTTATGATAAGGTGATGGATATTATCCTGCCGACGATTGGTCCTGAGCGCCAGCAGACGTACTCTCCTTTTCTACCCATATGCTCACGCACCGGCCACGTATTACAGGTGCCGATGATTGCGCGCGATGTTGCAGCAGGCACCGTTACATACGATGATCCGGAAACGGGCGAAAAAGTTGAAACGGCGGTCACGGGCGGGCGCGTCAAATGCCAGTGGAAGGCAGACTGGGCCATGCGTTGGGCGGCGCTGGGCGTTGATTATGAGATGGCCGGCAAGGATCTGATCGACTCTGTGGCGTTGTCTTCCAAGATCTGCCGCGCGTTGGGCGGCGCGCCGCCCGAGGGATTTAGCTATGAATTGTTCTTGGATGAGAAGGGCGAGAAAATCTCGAAGTCTAAGGGCAACGGGCTGACAATAGATGAATGGCTGACATACGCGTCTCCTGAAAGCCTTACGCTTTATATGTTCAACAAGCCGAAAGCAGCCAAAAAGCTTTATTTTGATATCATTCCGAAGACCGTTGATGAGTATCTGACGTTTCTCGCCAAGTATCCTGAGATCGATGGAAACAAGCGTCTCGACAGTCCGGTCTGGCATATTCATGGCGGCACGCCGCCGGTTGCGCAGGTGCCGGTCAGTTTTACACTCCTTTTAAACCTTGTCTCGGCTTCTAATGCGCATGATAAGGCCGTGCTGTGGGGCTTTATTCGCCGCATGTCCGAAGATGTCACGCCCGAAACACATCCACTGCTTGATCAAATGGTCGGCTATGCGATCGAATATTTCGACAGCTTCGTGAAGCCGGCAAAAGTGTTCAGAGCGCCAAGCGAGGTAGAGCAGGCGGCCCTGCTTGCCCTGGAAAATAAGCTGGCAGAGGCTGGTTCTCGTTCGAGCGGAGCGGAATTGCAGCAAATCGTTTACGATGTCGGTCGCTCAGCAGGCTTTGAAGATAGGATGCGTGATTGGTTTAAGGCAATCTACGAGGTTTTGCTTGGACAATCGCAAGGGCCTCGGTTCGGCTCATTTATTGAGCTTTATGGCGTAGAGGAAACCCGCGCTCTGATTGCGTCACGTCTATCGTAATGTCAACAATGTTGACGTTTCCGTTTGATTGCAATAAAACTCTTTAGAGTAAAACACTTGTGAACGTCATTTGTGGCTAAAGAAATTTCATAGGGTTGCAGGGTGTGTTTTGCAAATAGTGTTTTTATAAACCCGCGTAATTTATGCAATTTTAGCATATAAATTACGGTTTTATGTATGTCATTTTGTTGGGCGCTACCGTTGTGTCTCTGATGAAGCGGCCTTAGATGCCAACTGTGAGTTTGATACGGTCGCAAAGTGAAATGCTGAACGGCGTAAGATATTTGGTTGCTTAAGTCCGATGAGCACATAAATACGTTGAAAATACGTCGGAATGGGTATCCGGCATGCTGGAAGTAAGTGTACGTTGTGTGCTGACGATGGGTGCATCACGTATCACGATATAAGGCTGACCCACACGGCATATAGGAAGGATGAGGCTATCTTATGATAAGAAGTGCGCGCGCTTACAATAACACGCGTTCCCATCACCATGATTGCGAAGGGCTATATGATCCACGCAATGAGCATGATGCCTGTGGAGTTGGGTTTGTCGCGGATCTAAGCGCAAAAAAGTCGCATAAAATTATCACGGATGGCTTGCAGATACTGGCAAACCTTACCCATCGCGGAGCCGTAGGGGCAGATCCAAGATCCGGTGATGGCGCCGGAATGCTGGTTCAAATACCCGATGAATTTTTTCGCGCTGATACAGAGTTTGAGCTGCCGGAAGCTGGTGATTATGCCGTCGGCCATGTCTTTATGCCGCGGGGAAGACGGCTCCGCAAAGAGTGCGAGACAAAGTTTGAGCAGGCATGCAGGCAGGAAGGGCTTGTTCTGCTTGGTTGGCGCGATGTGCCAACCGATAACAGTTGCCTTTCGCCGCCGACCATATCCGTTGAGCCTGTTCACCGTCAGGTTTTTATCGGTAAAGGCCCCGATGTCGAGGATGACGCACTCTTTGAGCGCAAGCTTTACGTTGTGCGCAAGGTGGTGAGCAACGCCATTGAAGCGAAAATTTCAACGTCTGGCCGTAGTGCGAAGGACAATAATTTCTATATCGTTTCGCTTTCAAGTCGAACGATTGTCTACAAAGGCATGTTTCTGTCCGACCAGCTTTCTGCCTATTACCCGGATTTGACCGAGCTGCGCTTTAAATCAGCGATTGCCTTGGTGCATCAGCGATTTTCGACAAACACGTTCCCGTCATGGGAGTTGGCGCATCCATATCGGATGGTTGCGCACAACGGCGAAATTAATACCGCCCGCTCCAACTTTAACTGGATGAGAGCATGGCAGGGCTCTGCGTCATCAGAATTGTTCGGCGATGACCTCGACAAAATCTGGCCGATTTCGTTCGAGGGGCAATCGGACACGGCGTGTTTTGATAATGCGCTTGAGTTCCTTATCATGGGCGGTTATTCGCTGGCACATGCGGCGACGATGCTGATTCCCGAGGCGTGGGAACACAATTCGTTTATGAGCGATGATCGCCGCGCATTCTATGAATATAACGCAGCTTTGATGGAGCCATGGGATGGTCCGGCTGCAGTTGCGTTTACAGATGGGCGTCAAATCGTGGCGACATTGGATCGCAATGGTCTGCGCCCCGCGCGTTATTTCAGGACCAAAGGTGGTCTGGTGGTTATGGCCTCTGAAGCGGGCGTGCTGCCGACACCTGAAGAAGAGATTGTAGAGAAATGGCGCCTGCAGCCCGGGAGAATGCTGCTCATTGACCTTGAAGAAGGCCGTATCGTTTCCGACGATGAATTGAAAACCGACCTTGCTGCGCAGCACCCATACCAGACTTGGCTTGATAAAACACAGATCAGGGTAGAGGAACTGCCAGAGGGCTCCACAAAGGCGCCGCAAATTCAGGGGTCTTTGCTCGATCTGCAGCAGGCTTTTGGCTATACGCAGGAAAGCATCAAGTTTTTCATAGAGCCGATGGCGCAGACGGGGCATGAGACCGTCTGCTCCATGGGCACCGATACGCCGGTATCCGTGCTGTCGAACAAATCAAGACTCCTACACACGTATTTTAAGCAAAACTTTGCGCAGGCAACAAATCCACCCATTGATCCAATTCGCGAAAAATTGGTCATGTCTCTGGTTTCATTCATTGGGCCGAGGCCTAATATTCTCAATTTTACAGGATCGTCAAAGCTGCAACGCCTTGAGATTGAACAGCCCATCCTGACCAACGATGATCTCGAACGTATCCGTCACATTGGCGATGTTTCTCATAACCAGTTCCGTTCCCTCACGCTGGATATCACCTATCCAATCGAGGCCGGCCCTGAGTGGATGGAAAGCGCGCTTGAAACCATCTGCTATCAAGCCGAAAAAGCGATCGCTAAGCAGTATAACATTATTATTTTGTCAGATCGTCTGGCGGGCCCTGATCGTCTTCCAATCCCGTCACTGCTGGTCACGTCTGCAGTGCATCATCACCTTATCAATAAAGGCCTTCGAACGGCTGTTGGCATTGTTGTTGAAACAGGAGAGGCGCATGAGGTGCATCAGTTCTGCACGCTGGCAGGGTATGGGGCTGAGGCCATTAATCCGTACCTGGCCTTTGCAACAATTGAAGACCGCCTTGGGGATATGTCTGCGGATTTGAGCGTGGATGATCTGAACAGGCACTATATTGCTGCTGTGAATGAAAGCATGCTCAAGGTCATGTCCAAAATGGGCGTTTCGACGTACCAATCCTATTGCGGGGCGCAAATCTTTGACGCTGTGGGGCTAGATGAAGGTTTCGTTTGCACCTATTTCTATGGCACGCGTTCGCAAATTGGGGGCATAGGAATTGACGAAATCGCTCGGGAGACGATGGAGCGTCATCGCCTTGCCTTTGGCGATGTTCCCCATCTGGAGCAGGCGCTTGATGTTGGCGGAGACTACGCTGTGCGTGTGCGTGGTGAAAAGCATGTCTGGACAGCGCCTGTCGTGGCCGACCTTCAGCATGCAGTGCGCGCCAAACTGCCTGAGAAATATCGCGCGTATGCTCGGCAGATCAACGAGCAATCTGAATATTTGACAACGCTGCGCGGGATGTTCCGCATCAAATCTGCGGAAGAACTTGGACGTCAGACCGTGCCTCTTGATGAGGTCGAGCCGGCATCTGAAATCGTCAAGCGCTTTGCAACCGGTGCCATGTCTCTCGGTTCTATCTCAAAAGAGGCGCATACAACTCTTGCGCTGGCCATGAACCGCATAGGCGCGAAATCTAATACAGGCGAAGGTGGCGAAGATCCGGCTCGTTTCAAGCCTATGGAGAACGGCGATTCGATGCGTTCAGCCGTTAAGCAGGTTGCCTCCGGCCGTTTCGGCGTGACGACTGAATATCTTGTCAACTCTGACATGATGCAAATTAAGCTGGCACAGGGCGCGAAGCCAGGTGAAGGTGGTCAGCTGCCCGGTCAGAAAGTTGATGAAACCATTGCCAGGCTGCGGCACTCAACACCCGGTGTCGGCTTAATCTCGCCACCACCGCATCACGACATCTATTCGATCGAAGATGTTGCTCAGCTGATTTATGACTTGAAGAACGTTAATCCTGATGGTGATGTTTCGGTTAAGCTGGTTTCGGAAGTTGGTGTTGGGACGATTGCAACTGGCGTTGCAAAGTGTAAGGCAGACCACATTACAATCTCCGGATTTGAAGGCGGCACCGGCGCCGCGCCGTCAACATCGATCAAACATACCGGTCTGCCATGGGAAATTGGCTTGGCTGAAACCCAGCAGACGTTGGTCTTGAATAAGATGCGTGGCCGCGTGAAGTTGCAGGTCGACGGAGGTTTCAGAACAGGGCGCGATGTCGTTATTGGGGCTCTGCTCGGGGCCGATGAGTTCGGCTTTTCAACCGCGCCCTTGATTTCCGTCGGCTGTCTCATGATGCGTAAATGCCATCTCAATACCTGCCCGGTTGGTATCGCGACGCAGGATGAGCGGCTGCGTGCGAAGTTTAATGGCGAGCCGGAACATGTGATCAACTTCTTCTTCTTCGTTGCGGAAGAAATTCGTGAACTGATGGCCGCGACGGGGTTCCGGACTTTTGACGAAATGATCGGGCAATCGCAGGTGCTTGACAAAGACGACGCAATTATGAGTTGGAAGGCGCAGGGCCTCGACTTTAGTAAGCTCTTCCATCAACCAAAAGTTGGCAAAGGCGTTGCGGTTTACAATCGTGAGCGTCAGAAGCATGGCTTAAAACAAGTCCTTGATGTTGAGCTCATCAAAGCGGCGAAACCCGCGCTGCAAAAGAAAAAGCCGGTTGAATACGAAGTCGCCATATCCAACTCTGATCGCGCGACGGGAGCAATGCTCTCAGGGCGTCTCGTCAAGCGCTATGGTCATCAGGGGCTGCCTGAGGATACAGTCTGGTTGACATTCCGTGGAGCTGCTGGTCAGAGCTTTGGTGCATGGTGTGCCCATGGCGTGACCCTTGATCTCATAGGTGAAGCCAATGACTATGTCGGCAAAGGCCTTTCCGGCGGTAAGTTAATTGTGCGTCCATGCGCGAATGCAAAAATAGTCGCTGAAGACAGTATCATTGTTGGTAATACCGTTTTGTACGGTGCGATTAGCGGGAGCAGTTACATCCGTGGGGTTGCTGGTGAACGCTTCGCCGTGCGGAACTCAGGTGCCGTAGCCGTCGTTGAAGGCGTTGGCGATCACGGTTGTGAATATATGACTGGCGGTATTGTTGTTGTCTTAGGGGATACAGGACGGAATTTCGCGGCCGGCATGTCTGGTGGCGTAGCCTACGTCTTGGATGAAGCTGGCGATTTCCCTCAGCGCTGCAACAAGGGGATGGTCGAACTTGAGGCGATTAAACCAGAAAACGAGACCCAAAAGAGCGCGATCGGCTTGGACAACATAATGCATGACATTCTGAACCATGATGCAGAACGGCTGTATGCTCTGATTGAAAGCCATGCCCGTCATACAAATTCTTCGCGTGCCGAAGAGATTCTCAAAGACTGGCCTAATTATCTGCCGAAGTTCCAAAAGGTTATACCTGTAGACTATCGCCGTGCTCTTGAAGCGCAAGAGGCAATGCAAAAGGTCGTTGTCCCGCTTGAGCCGCAGGTGAAGGAGATAAAGCGTAGGGCCACGAAAAAGCCAGCAGATATACACGGCAAGAGCCCGATTGACGCGATGTCAAATGCTACGGCGCAGGATGCCTGACGTTGGCAGCAGCGTATAAAAAAGGCATCATTCATCGATCCGCTATAGGTTGGTCTGGTTGTTGCCGCTAGGTCTCATTAAATCTGCGGTACAATCGTGCTGCGGGGGATTTATCTTGTTTGCAAGTCCGGCATTCACGTGCCGCTGAATTCGCCATTTAAAATATTTAGGAAACGAACCATGGGCAAAGTCACTGGTTTTTTGGAAATCGAGCGTGAAGACAGTTCTTATAAACCGGTGGCGGAGCGGACCAAGCATTGGCAAGAATTTGTCGTTCCGCTGAGCGAGAAAAAAACACGCGATCAGGCTGCGCGTTGTATGGATTGCGGTATTCCATATTGCCATAGCCAATGTCCGGTTCATAATCAGATCCCTGACTGGAATGACCTCGTCTATAATGGTGATTGGAAGACAGCATCACGCAATCTTCATTCGACAAATAATTTTCCTGAGATTACCGGCCGCGTCTGTCCGGCACCCTGCGAAACAGGCTGTACATTATATTATACGGATTCTGCGGTTGCCATTAAAACAATTGAGCGTGCGATTGCAGACAGAGCATGGGACGAAGATTGGATTGAGCCGCAACCGGCAGAGGTTAAAACCAGCAAGACTGTGGCTGTGATTGGTTCGGGGCCTGCAGGTCTTTCTGCGGCTCAGCAATTGGCGCGTGCCGGCCATGATGTGCATGTTTTTGAGAAAAATGCACGCCCTGGTGGTTTGATGGTCTACGGCATTCCTGATTTCAAGCTGGAAAAGACGATCGTGGCACGTCGTGTTGCGCAGATGGAAGCTGAAGGCGTAACGTTCCACTGTAACGTTCATATTGGCATCGACAGATCAATGGAAGAGATCACAAAATCTCACGATGCCGTTATTTTGGCTGGCGGCTCTGAGATCCCTCGCGATTTGCCTGTGCCGGGGCGTGATCTGGACGGTATTCATTTTGCCATGGATTTTTTAACGCAGCAAAATCGCCGTGTTTCTGGTGAGCCGCTCAGCGATGCAGGCACAAAAGAACTTGCCGAGGGCCGTAAGGTTGTCGTCATCGGTGGTGGAGATACCGGTTCGGACTGTATTGGCACATCATTCCGCCAGGGCGCTGAAAAAGTTGTGCAACTCGAAATCATGCTGGCTCCGCCGGAGCAGGAAAATAAAGAGCTGACGTGGCCGCATTGGCCCATGAAAATGCGGACATCATCGTCACAAGCTGAAGGTGCTGAGCGTGAATTTGCCGTCATGACAAAGCGTTTCGAGGGCGATGACACGGGCCGTGTTAATAAGCTGATTTGTTGCCGTGTTGAGTTTAAAGAGGGCCGCTTAGAAGAGGTCGCAGGCAGCGAATTTGCGATTGAGGCCGATCTTGTGTTGCTGGCGATGGGCTTTACCAACCCGGTTCATGAGGGCATGCTCGCTGATATGAAGGTTGAGTTGGATGAGCGTGGCAACGTGCATGCCAACGACAGCGATTATCAAACCTCGAAGGACAAGGTCTTTGCCGCAGGCGATATGCGCCGCGGTCAGTCCTTGGTTGTTTGGGCTATCCGCGAGGGGCGCCAGGTGGCTCATGCCGTTGATAAAGCCCTTATGGGTAAAACGGACTTGCCGAGCTAAAAATTATGGCCGGCAAACATAGTATCTGGTCTCATTTCATGATATTGTTCAAGCTCTGCTGATATTGTCCGCCACGTTCAAACTCAACTGTTTAGTTCCCAATAGTCTTATTAAAGACCGCAGGAGATGTAAGTTCGTCTCCAATTGAGCTCCGGCTGGCTTATTAAGTGGGGCTTTGCGAAAGAAACAGCCGGATATGCGCGCGTAAGCGCCTTATTCTCTGTTTTTACCGGGTACCCACAGTACGTCCGTTTGGCTACGGTTGTTGGCAAAGCGTGCCGCTACGAATAAAAAGTCGGAGAGACGATTGACGTAACGCAAAGCCTCAGCCGACACAGGTTCGTCGTCCTCAGAAGAAAGAGTGACGATAGCCCGCTCTGCGCGGCGGCATACGGTGCGTGCCTGGTGCAGGACAGCTGCAGCTAGCGTACCACCGGGCAGCACAAATGATGTGAGCGGCTCAAGATCGCTGTTGAGTTCGTCTATGTCACGTTCAAGCTTTTCCACCTGAGCTTCCGTGACCCGCAACGGCTCATAAGACAACTCTTCGCCGCGATCAGGAACGCACAGGTCGGCGCCAACATCAAACAAATCATTTTGGATGCGCTGGAGTATTGTGATCAGCTTCACGTCTTTTTTTGTCAGAGCTGTGACCGCAATCCCGATGGTCGAGTTTGTTTCGTCTAGCGTACCGTAGGCCGTAACCCTGAGATTGTCTTTGCGAACACGCTCGCCGGTACCAAGGGCTGTGCTCCCGTCATCACCCGTACGTGTATATATTTTATTGAGTGTAACCATTTTATCCTCTGAAGTAGATCGCGATCATGATGGCAATGATCGCGACAAATTGTAAACCAACACGCCAGCGCATCAATTTTTGAGATAAATTCGCATTTTTTCCCCGCATCATTGTCCACAGCCCAGCCAGTAGAACACCAAGCACAAAAAAAACGGCAATCGTCGCTGTATAATCAAAGATGTAAGACACTCTGTCTATCACTCCGGTTTGGAAAGCTGCTGATATGCGACGGACGGAATAGGATATAAGGCGCCGCAATCAAAGCTTGAATTCAGAAATGCGCTTACCAGGCACACGCATGTGTCATGCATTTGATCGGTAAGGCACGATAAAAGTAGGGAATCATCGATCTAAATTCACCACTGCATCTTATAAACGCCAACATGCCCTAACAATTGTTCATGATCATTTTACTCAATTCACTATAAATCTACGTGTCGATCTTATATTTAGAGCAAATTCATTTGTGGATCATGGTGCCGCACCATAAACGCCTTAATTTTCTAATGATAGTATGGTGCGATTTGTAAACTACGGCTGCTCTGCATAAGAAAGATCAACGTGGCCAGCCCGTGATATCATATTCATGCGAATTTGTTGTCAGACCTTAACGGTTAAGAAAGGCAGACGTGCAATATGGTGATGAAGCAACCGGTATTCGCTAAAGCCAGCCCCGCTGCTGCTTGCTTTGTAAGTATGTTTGCATCCATATGCTACGCTTTTACCAGTATTGCAGTTCAGGCTCAGACCTCTGTTTCCGACAAACTTCAAGTTCAGAAATCTGAGCTTCAAACAAGTAAGCAGCGCGAAGGTCAGCTGACGGCACAGAAAAAGCAGATCGAAACCGAACTTTCCGCTTTAAATGAGCAATTGATCGATACCGGGCAGGATGTACAAAATACAGAGCAGCGTCTAACCGAGCTTGAAGAAAAGCTCAAAAAACTTGGTGTGAAAGAGACGCGCATCCGCAAGAAGCTGGCGATTGAAAATAAGTCGATTTCGAAGCTTTTGGCGGCAGCCCAGAGAATGGGGCGAAATCCTCCTCCAGTTATTGTGACGCGCCGCTCCGATGCCTTGTCGATGGTGCGCAGCGGCATGCAGCTGCGTTATTTGTTTCCAAAGTTTCAAGGCGAGATCAAAGAGCTCCGTGAGGAATTGTTTGCTCTTATGTCGGTGCGTAGAGAGACAAAGCGTGCCCAGGAAAATACACTTAAAGAAGATCAGCGCCTGAAAACAGAGCAAACACGCCTCGCTGCCTTAATCGAAACTAAAAAAGCGTCGTTTGTTACCAATCGCCAAGACTTAAAAAAGGTTCGCCAAGCAGCCAAAAACGCAGCACGCCAAATTGACTCGCTTAATGAACGTATTGCCAAGAATGATAAAGCTGTTGCTGACAATACAAAGCTTGGGGCCTATGACCGTAAAAAAGCAGAGGCTGCCAAGGCTGCTGAGCGTGCTCTTGCAGACGCAAAATCGTCTGCACGCCGCCTCCTAGCGCCTGCCAAACCAGTCGCGCCACAGTTAGATATTGCAGGCCGCTTAACTCAACCTAATACCGGCTCTCAAACAAGTTTGATCAGGATTGCGCCGGTCGGTCCGGGACGTGCAGCCAGTCCAGGCCGTTTGGAGCCCGCAATTCCGTTTCAATTGGCAAAGGCGCGGCTTCCCTTTCCTGCGCGTGGCCCGCGTGTTATTAATTTTGGAGATACAACTCCGCGTGGCGGGCGATCTAAGGGGATTGTTATCAAAACGCGTCACGGCGCTGCGGTGACGTCCCCATGTGATGGTTGGGTCGTGTACGCTGGTGCATTTCGCAGTTATGGCCAGCTCCTCATCATCAATGCGGGCGGGGGATACCATGTCTTACTCGCGAACCTATCGCGGCTGGATGTTGAACTGGGGCAGTTTGTATTGGCCGCTGAGCCTGTCGGAGCGATGGCGGGTGTTAGCCGCGGGAGCGCGCGGCCGACAGATCCAGTGCTCTACATTGAATTTCGCAAAAATGGGAAACCTATTGATCCAAAACCATGGTGGATCAAGAACAACAAGAATAGGATACAAAGCTAATGCGCAAGTCAGATTTCGCGTTCTGGAGCTTCATGGTTATGGCTGGTATTGCCAGCTTGACGACAATCATGAATGTGACCAAGACGTACTCTGCCACAACTCCGAATTCCGAGATCTATAAACAGCTCGATATTTTCGGTGACATCCTTGAACGTGTGCGTAGCGATTATGTTGAAAAACCCAATGATTCAGAGCTTATCGAATCAGCGATTAACGGCATGCTGGCGGCCCTGGATCCCCACTCCGCTTATCTAAGTCCACGCCATTTTCGTGATATGCAGGTTCAGACGCGGGGAGAATTTGGCGGTCTTGGCATAGAAGTCACAATGGACAAGGGCGTTGTGAAGGTTGTGGCACCGCTTGATGGGACACCAGCACATCGCGCAGGTGTCCAGGCGAATGACTTGATCACGCATTTGGATGGCGAGCAGATTACCGGCCTCACGCTTGAGCAGGCCGTTGAAAAGATGCGCGGCCGGGTTAAGACGCCGATCGTTATCACCATCATGCGCGAAGGGCGTGAAGATGCGTTCGACTTGGAAATTTTCCGGGATATCATCAAGATTAATGCCATTAAGGCAAGTCTGGAAGGCGATGGCGAAGTTGGATATGTCAAAATTTCGACATTCAATGAGCAAACCCATACGAACTTGGCCAAAGGTCTGCAAAACCTTAAAGACAGCGCTGGCAACAAGCTAAAAGGGTTTATTATCGATTTACGTAATAATCCCGGCGGTCTGCTTGACCAGGCGATTGCTGTTACGGACGATTTTCTAGAGCGCGGCGCAATCGTTTTGACCAAGGGCCGCAACCTGCAGGAGACACAGCGCGCCCAGGCGAGGCAGGGCGATCTGACGAACGGGATGCCGATTTACGTTTTGATTAACGGTGGTTCCGCCTCGGCTTCTGAGATTGTTGCCGGTGCGCTTCAAGATCATAAGCGTGCCACTATCATCGGCACGAGATCATTTGGTAAGGGATCAGTGCAGACGGTTATTCCGCTTGAAAGCAATGGTGCAATTCGTTTAACGACAGCTCGCTATTATACCCCACTGGGCCGTTCAATTCAGGCGCGTGGTATTGATCCTGATCTGATTGTGGAGCAGGAACTGCCGGAAGATGTCAAAAAGCGTCTCGGTAATCGCCAGCCGCGCGGCGAGGCAAGCCTGCGTGGACACCTGAGAACGGAAAGTAAGGACGGTAAGGAAAAGTCAGGCTCCATGGCGTATGTGCCGCGTGAGAAGGAAAAAGATACACAACTTCAATATGCTATCGCTAAGTTGCGCGGACTGCCAACAGATATTACCGCTCGGCAGTATAGCGATGGCGTTGAAGGCAAAAAGCAAGACACAACAAGCGCTAAGCAGAACTGATCTTTTCACCAGAGATATCCAGGGCCTTTTACAGGCTCTGGATTGACATTTTTCATAGCCAGAGACAATAGAGTTTTGTGTGAGCCTGGTCGGCGCAAGTTCAGCACGCTTCAAGGTCGCGCCGTTCCTCATTGGATTGGATGATTGCCATGTGTTCTGAAGGGTAGCTGTGCACCAGTTTGCGTGCATCGTTTGGATTGCCGTTGAGCCATTGGTCATGCATGTCTTTCCCAACAAGCATAACCGGCATGCGTGACGGGTGAATGGTCGCCACAAGGCTATTGGGGGCTGTCGTCATGAAGCTGTAGACATCGATTTCCACAGTGTCTCCATCTTTTTTGAGCTGACCTTTGTAGGGGCTCCATATGCCGGCAAAGGAAAAGGGCTCGCGAAGCTTGCTCAGTGCAAACCAATGCCAGGTCGCAGGGCTCTTGCCTTTGGGTTCGGCAAAGCTTGTAACGGGGATAAGACAGCGCCGCTCGTTGAATGCGGAAGACCAGAAGCGACTGTCTAACTTGTCATCACGAAAATTGGTAGCGCGTTTCGGCGCCTGATTTTTTAAATTCAGTACAAAGCCCCAACTCATTGGGACGCACTCACGTACACCGTCACTTGTATTCCGCACGGTAATTCCATTATTTCCAGGAAAAATTGCATCCTGAGAGGTGAACGTACACGCGCGGTTGTCGCCAACACCAAAAAGTTCCAGAAGGAGCTGACGGGAAGCTGTTTGTGCATAGAGATTACACATCTGATACCAAGCTGCAAAAGTGTTGTTTTGTTCTCTATATAGGTGCAAGAGCCAACAATAGCATCATGCCGGCTTGAGTGTGCTCAGATAGATACATGAGAGTATCATGTATTCTTGAGCTAAGTTCTTGTCTGTGCTCAAAATTCAAAAGCTTGCGGGCCGCCGCACGGGACACAGGCGTTTGATCTGAACATTAGGTTGTGCGGTGATCTGTAGCGTCACTCCAAATTCTGATAGTTGAGGCCGATGGCAGCTCGGTGCCTTGGATATCCTGAATTTCAACAGAGGATGTGCCGCTCTGCGATGTCTCAACAAGGTCAAATCTTAAATCGCCTGAAGGTAAGTCAAGGCTAGGATCAATGCGGCGCCGCTTTGATTTTGGATAAGATAGTATGCTTAAGTTATTGTCTTCGACATCAACTTTGTAATCTCCAAGGTTGCCGGATATTGTTCCGGAGTTTCCCAGGCCGTCAGCACGAAACTCAATTGCAAACTTTAAAAGGCTTGCAGGCACACGTTTGATTGAAAGCCACTGTTTTGGAATAGTCAATTCAAAATCCAGCATGCGAGCTGAATTGGTTTGGACTTCTGCAGTTCCATTTGCGGTTGCGCGCCCTAAAAGAGTAGGTACGGTAAGTTGGGCTGAAAGTTGGGCACCAGCAGAAAATGGAAAGTAATGCTGCCAGATTAAAGAGTGCTCAAGTTCTTCCGGATTTGGATCTATCATGATTGCACCTCTCCGATAACTTTCACACGTGCATAAAGTATCATACAAGCTGCCATGTTTGAATAAATTTCATATTCTGATGTGCGTAAGCCAAGTGTTATCCGGCGTCTGCAAGGTGTGCGCCTTGCACCAAACCGCATAACGGCTTATATGAACAATATTACCCCCCCTTAAAACGTATATGAATTTATCTGTGCACGCGGTTGCGTGTGCCGTGTCGCAATAATGAGGAGAATAATAAATGGGCGATACTGGTTATCCTCTGATGCCGAAGGCGACCGCCGTTTGGCTTGTTGACAACACGTCTTTAACATTTGAACAAATTGCCAATTTTTGTGGGATGCATATTCTTGAAATCAAAGGTATCGCTGACGGTGATGTTGGAGCCAGCATTCGTGGCAAAAATCCTGTAACAGCAGGGGAATTGACGCGCGCATCAATCAAGGAAGCTGAAGACGACCCGGATAAGCGTCTCCATCTTATCACGTCTAAAGTCAAAATTCCCGCAACAAAGGCTAAGAAAAAACCACGGTATACGCCGGTTTCACGGCGCCAGGATCGCCCCAATGCCGTTGTCTGGTTGTTGCGGCACCATCCCGAACTGAAAGACAGCCAGATCGGTCGTCTTGTGGGGACAACCAAGCCGACAATTCAGCAGATCCGGGATCGCAGCCATTGGAACTCGGCAAACCTGGTGCCACAGGATCCCGTAACGCTTGGTCTGTGCAAGCAGATCGAGCTGGATAAAGAAGTAGATAAAGCGGTTAAACAACGTGAGAAGGAGCGCATCGCCTCCGGCTTGCCGCCAATAGAGGCGACCGGCACGCTGCTGCCAACCAGTGAGACCACAGCTTTCAACCCGATGAGCCCGCCGGAGGGGATTGAACAGCAACTTTTTTCTGACAGTGATCAGATCTCCGCTGATGATGTGTTCGGAGAAGCAGCACCCTCCCTCCCGGATGCTGAGGAAGCCGTTAAACTTGAGGAAGAGGCACGTGTTCTTGCAAGTCTGCAGAGTATGGGGCGTCCTGAGGAGGAGAGCGGCGATGCTGAAACATTGGACAATATCGAGAGTTTCGAAGGTGAGCCGCAGGCAGATGATGCTGCCGCTTCAGATCAGCAGGATGGTAGCAAGTTCTAGGCAAACAGTGGTTATCATTGACGTTGAGGTTCCGGCATGACACTTCGGTGGCCAGCATAGGCAATGGAATAATGGTAACTTCTTTGGATGCCTTCCGGCCGTCAACTCGGAGCGACGGTCGCGAAACCGAACGTGCCAAGCACTGTTTCCGGTATGCGGTTGCAATTGTCACAGTATATAGTTTTGCACATATCGTTGCACGTGTGCTGGCCTCGCCCAATCTGGGTGAGGACGACCCATTAATCAACCTCTACACACAGCAACTTGCACTTGGGTACGGTCTCGATGAGCCGCCCTTATTCACATGGCTTATCTATGGCATTCAACTCTTGACAGGGCCGTATCTGGTTAGTTTTCAACTCGCAAAATACGCTTTGTTAATTGCGACTGTGGGAGCCCTGTTTTGGTGCGCGTACGCTATTACGAAAAGCGCAGTCTGGGCGCTTGTGACTGCAGAGTCCCTGACATTGATCTACCATGTTGGCTGGCGCTTCCACGAAGGCTTTGCCGGATTGATACCGGCAATGCTTTGCTCAGTGTTGGTATTGCTATTTATTCTGCGTATTGTTGAGCGCCAACGGATTGGTGATTATGCGGGGCTTGGTTTTGCTTGCGGCTTGGGTTTGCTCTCGCAATATAGCTTTGTTATTGGACTTGGCGCTTTTGTGCTGGCGGCTGTGGCGGTCAGGGATGTCCGCGAACATGTCTTTTGCGCTAAGTTGCTGCTCAGCGCGGGGATCTGCCTGGTATTGATTGCGCCCCACATCGTTTGGATTGTGAGCGATCCGCAACGTTTGAACATAGTCTCGTCTGTCTACAGCGCCTTCACACATCCCGATCCACGCATTGATGCATGGCGTGTCATAAAGAAGACATTTGCTGCGCCATTCCTTTTTTACTGGTCATTATTGCTATTTCTGCTGTTTGCAGCTATCGGGCGTATCGCCTGCAACAGGCGTTTTGATATTTTGCCAGACATCCGTTGGGGCGCGTATCCGCTGCTGTGCTTCCTCGGCTGCTACTTTATTGCCGTACACGGATTATTATTATTAGCTGGTATGGCTTTCTCACATGTGAAGTATGCCTCCCATGACTTGCTATCCATGATGCTGCCAACGCTGGTTTTACTATTTGCGTTGATTTTTCAATCCGGACAAACCGCCAATGATATCCGGCGTTGGGCGCTGATATCCATGAGCGTCCTGGCCTTTGCGTTTGTTGCGCGCGCTGCCAACATGTTCATCATGGAGCCGTTCTGCAAATTGTGTCGCTGGGGGATTCCTTATGACCAGTTAGCGCTGGAGCTGAAATCGGCAGGCTTTGAACGTGGCCGTATTGTAGGGCTTGAGCCTGATCTTGCCGGTAATCTTAGAATGTATTTTCCATCCTCTGAAATTTCTGTTCCAGGCCAGGCCTATCCGGATACACTCTGGCAGCAGATGCAGGCCGGGGGATCTTATGTTGTTGTTTGGCAGGTTGGCGGCAAGCATGGCATTAAAGTATCGAGGCAAGCAATGCGCCAGCGTTTGGATGCGGCTGGTTTGACTTTGCCCATTCGCACGTTTATTGCGCCGTGGAGACACGTCTTTTATGACACAGGCTACCGTCAGACCGAGTGGAATTATATCATATCAGTTGCGCCTCGAGGCCGCTGACCAGGCCAAGCCGTGCAGTTTGTGCTGGAGCAAGCGGAAAATCAAAAAAGATCAGGCGGCTGTGAGGCATATTTTTCAGAAAAGCTGCACGTTTTTTTCGTCGCTAATTTGATGTTTTTAGCTCAAAAAGCTTGAGACGTGCCAAAACACTTTTTTCAAGAGTTATGGTTGCTTGCTCGGGCTATTTCAATTCCACTGTATATTTCAAAAACTGATGCGCTGGCACTTATTCTTATGGCAGCTGTCTGCGGCAGTGATTGAATTGCTAACTTTGATGCTCTGCGTATAAAGCTAAAAGCCCTTCCTTGGTTGCCTTGGTAACACCGCGTTCCGTAATCAAGCCGGTGACAAGGCGTGCTGGCGTGACATCAAATGCCGGATTGTAGGCAGGCGAATTTGGAGCGGCAATATCTACCGTAACCACGCGTGCCGCATTATCACCAACCGTGCGTCCCGTCATTTGGAGAACTTCGTCCGCGGAGCGCTCTTCAATTGGAATTGTCATGCCATCTTCCATTGCCCAGTCGATGGTCGAATATGGCAGCGCAACGTAGAAAGGGATGCCGTTATCCTGAGCGGCAAGTGCTTTGAGATACGTTCCGATTTTATTGGCAACATCGCCTGTGGCGGTCGTGCGATCGGTGCCAACAATACAAACGTCAATAAGCCCGTGTTGCATCAGATGACCGCCGGCATTGTCGACAATAATTGTATGTGGCACGCCATGGCAGCCAAGTTCGTAGGCTGTCAAGGATGCCCCCTGATTGCGTGGGCGTGTTTCATCCACCCAGACATGCACTTTGAGGCCTGCGTCAAAAGCCTGATAAACCGGTGATGTTGCGGTGCCCCAGTCAACGGTCGCAAGCCAGCCGGCATTGCAGTGTGTGAGAATATTCACAGGTTCTCCGGCAGGTTTACGCGCTGCAATTTCTTTGAGAATTTCAAGGCCGTGAACGCCAATCATACGGCAGGTTTCAACGTCTTCATCGCAGATCTCAGCCGCGCGCTTATAGGCAGCCGCCACGCGTTCATTTTGCGGCACGTTCTTAAGTGCGGCATGCATTTGATCCAGCGCCCAGCGCAGATTCACAGCCGTTGGACGCTGCTCGGCCAAATATGCAATCGCTGCATGAAGCGCATTGTCAGAAGCATCATCACGCATCTGCAGGCAGATACCATAAGCCGCTGTCGCGCCAATCAATGGTGCGCCTCTTACCTGCATTGTTTTAATGGCACGTGCGGCATCATCGATCGTTATCAGCGTTATGATTTCAAACTTATGCGGCAGCAAGGTCTGATCGAAGGTGTTGACAGACCAGCCATCGGAATTGACCCATATTGTGCGGTAGTGTTTGCCGTCTATTTTCATGATGAACCTCAATTGGATATGGGGAGCACAGGGATTAAAGCGTGCAGCAGAGTGCTTTGCCGGGCTCTTGGCGCCAGGTCGTACTAGCAGATATGATCTACCCAACGGTCTGGCTGATGTTGTCTTATGGTAAATCCTCTCAGCGTCAAGCGGTTTCGCCTGTTGGGCCGGTCCATAAGTATAAGCAAGCGCTGGTAGATCATGCGGCTAATGGAAGGGGCTTGGTGAAGAGCTGGCCATGATAATTTACGAGGAGAATGCCGCGTTGGGTGGTTTTGCGGCTTGAGTATCACTCGATATAGGCTTGGTTTGTGCGGTGCAGGTCATTTGCGGAATACCGCGTGCAATGATGGCGTGTTTTTTCAATCCATTCCATGAGTATTCGCATTTCAGGAGTGGGTTTGGGCCGGCGCAGTTGAACAGCACCTTTGAAAACCTCGCCTGTTGCACCGTCAATGGTAAGGGTATCGCCGAGTTGAAATGTCTGCCCCGTTACCGTCATGCTCTGGGCAGCTTCGTCGATCCGCAAAGCGCCTGCGCCTGAAACACAAGGCCGTCCTATTCCTCGGGCGACAACGGCTGCATGGCTTGTCATACCGCCTCGCGCGGTCAGGATGCCGTCTGCGGCATGCATGCCGTGTATGTCTTCGGGTGCAGTGTCATTGCGCACAAGAATGACATTGTAACCCTGCTCTTTGCGGGCTTTGACATCATCGGGATGAAAAACAATTTCTCCCGTGACAGCCCCTGGAGAAGCTGGAAGTCCGGTTGCAATGAGCTGCAGCGCAGCAGACGGATCGACGGTTCGCAACATCATGCGCTCCAGCGTGCCCGGCTCAATGCGCATAACGGCTTCATCCTGTGTCAACACACCCTCAAGTGCAAGATCAACGACAATTTTGACCGCTGCGGCTGCACTTCGTTTGCCGGGGCGAGCCTGCAGTATCCACAGACGGCCTGCTTCGATGGTGAATTCAACATCCTGCAGGTCGCGGTAGTGATATTCCAATGTCTGTAAGGTGTTGACTAGTTTGTCAAAGGCCTCCGGCATCAGCGCTTCGAATGAAGTATGCGTTTCGCCGGCCGACTGGCGGGCTGCCTCTGTCATCGGGTGCGGTGTTTGGAGGCCGGCTACAAGGTCTTCGCCCTGGGCATTCAATAAAAACTCCCCATAAACCTCTTTGCTGCCGGTTGAGGGGTTGCGTGTGAATGCAACACCTGTTCCGCTGCTTTGGTCTCTATTGCCGAAGACCATGGCTTGAATGGTGATCGCAGTTCCCCAGTCTTCAGGAATATGATGGAGCGTGCGATAAGTTTGTGCCCTGGCATTCTGCCATGAAGCCAAGACAGCAGGAATAGCCTGCCAAAGTTGCGTTTGCGTATCTTGCGGAAATGGCCGGCCCGTTTCACTGTGAACCGCATCTTTATAGGCCTGAATAATATTTTTCAGGTCTGCAGCGCTTAAATTCACATTATCATCCAGCCCTATACCGTCTTTAAAAGGATCTAAAATCTCTTCAAAAGCGTTTGTGCCGAGGTCAAGTACGACTTCCGCATACGCGTGAATGAAACTGCGATAGCTATCGTAGGCGAAATGTTCGTTGCCGGATTGTTTTATAAGTCCTTCTACGGTGTGGTCGTTAAGACCAAGATTGAGAATGGTATCCATCATGCCAGGCATTGATGCGCGTGCGCCGGAGCGAATAGCTAACAGAAGCGGCTTTTCCGGATCGCCAAAAGTTGCGCCAGTGTCTTGCTCCAGCCGCCTGAGAGCCTCACGAACCTGCGCTTTAATCACAGTCAAGGCTTGATGCTCTTGTGTATGATAGAGTTTACATGCTTCGGTTGTCAGGGTGAAACCTGGTGGAACCGGTAGGCCCATGCTGGTCATTTCAGCAAGGTTTGCTCCTTTGCCGCCAAGCAGACCTTCCATTGAAGATCTGCCTTCGGCTGTGCCTTTGCCAAAGGAATATACCATCTTTGCTGCTGATTGCATCGTCGCTTCGGCCATAGTCCGTTATTTTTCTTTTGTCACGGATGCTTATAAAATCAAATGGCTATCTGTATTCTGATAGCGTACCTTAGCTTACGGGCATTTGTCTCAGGGCCGTTTGACGCGATCGCTGGGCCGAAGCCAGTCCAGTGATGCAAACGTTAAAAGCCATGCTTGACCGCCCTGGAGAATATGCGCATGAAACTCGATCTTGAAGCTGCGCTTAAAGCGGTGGAGGCCAATAGCCCTGAGGCATTGGAGCGCTTGTTTGAGTTTCTCCGAATTAAGAGCATCTCCACGGACCCTCAATTCGCTGATGATTGCGTTGAGGCGGCGCAGTGGTGCGCGCATCAATTGCGGGAGATCGGGCTTGAAGCGCAACTTTATCCGACGCAGGGGCACCCGATGGTGGTGGCCCATGACCGCGATACAGCTGCTGACAACAAGCTGCATGTCCTGATCTATGGCCATTATGATGTACAGCCAGCCGATCCTTTGGAGCTGTGGACAAGCGATCCTTTTACGCCGCACATTGTCAACGATCCGAAGAATGGTGACGTGATTGTTGCACGTGGGGCGCAAGATAACAAAGGCCAGATGCTGACGATGTTTGAGGCATTGCGTGCCTGGCGTGCGGTCAATTCCGAATTGCCTGTGGCTGTGACCGTGATGCTTGAGGGAGAAGAGGAGACTGGCAGTCCGAGTCTGCCGGCTTTTCTGGATGCTGAAAAAAATCAATTGGCGGCAGATCTTGCCCTTGTCTGCGATACGGCCCAGTGGAACAGATCAACCCCCGCCATCACAACAATGTTGCGTGGCTTGGCGAGCCTTGAGGTCATTGTAACCGGCCCGAACCGGGATTTGCATTCCGGCATGTATGGCGGCAGTGCTATCAATCCAATTCGTGAACTCGCCAGAACCCTTGCTTCCCTGCATGATGCGGACGGCTGGGTCAACGTCAGCGGCTTTTATGATGGACTTGTTCCGCCGGATACCGCCCAACGCGAGCAATGGGCTAGGCTTGATTTTAATGCGGACGATTTTCTGGGTGACGTCGGTCTGAAAGATACGGCCGGCGAACAGGGCTATAGCGTGCTTGAACAATTGTGGGCACGGCCGACACTTGAGTTCAACGGAATTTCTGGCGGGTATCAGGGCGTTGGTGCAAAGACAATCATTCCGTCTGAAGCGTCCGTCAAAATCACCTGCCGGTTGGTGTCGGGGCAGTTCCCGGAGCAAATCCTCGATAATCTCGAAGCCCATATTCGCGATCGCCTGTCGCCCGAGTGCACAGTGCGCTTTCAAGGACGCAGCGCGAATGCCGCCGTTGCCTTCGATGTCAATGCACCGCACATCAAGGCGTCTGCAAAAGCCTTGCAAGAGGAGTGGGGAAAAGCTGCAGTTCTGCTGGGCAGTGGCGGTTCTATCCCCATAGTCAAGGCATTTAAGGACGAACTTGGCATGGATACGCTTTTGGTTGGTTTTGGTTTGGATGATGATCGGATCCATTCGCCAAATGAGAAATACAATCTTACTTGTTTCAGGCATGGCGCGCGCTCCTGGGTGCGCATCTTTGCGGAGCTTTCTCAGATGATGCCTATGAAACCGGAAGGTTAGCGTTTGGTTGGCATGCATGCAGTCAGTTGTAAAAGAAGAGAGGTGTAAGTATTATCCATGATGGGTCTGACTTTAAAAAAAATAATAACGATGAAGTTGGTTCTCACACTTATCACATTGATCTGGTTTCACGGGCCAGCCCGCTCAAATGACCGGCCTGGTCAATTTGATTACTATATGCTGGCGCTCTCTTGGAGCCCAACGTATTGCCAGAGCAGAAACCACAGTCCGAAAGACACCCAATGCGGCTCCAAACGCGCGCGTCCGTTTGCGTTTGTCGTCCATGGGTTATGGCCTCAATATCAGCGTGGTTTTCCTAAATTCTGTCGAACGCAACAACGCCCTTTTGTGCCCGAGGCTGTGATCGGTAGTATGATGGACATCATGCCAAGCCGCCGCTTGATTATTCATCAATACAGAAAGCACGGCACCTGTTCAGGCAAGGCGCCTGCCGGTTATTTCAAGCTCAGCCGGGCCATGTATGAGCGCGTGAAAATTCCGCCACCCTATTTTGCGCCCAAAGATGCCCAACTGCGCATGCGTGAGGATATCGTAAGCGATTTTGTTGCCGCGAATGCCAACCTTAGTGCGGATATGATCAAAATTGTTTGCAGACGGGGGAATGCCAATCAACTCCGCGAAGTGCGTATTTGTTTCGGTAAAAATAGCGAATTTCAAAACTGTCCTCAAACCAGGCGGCAGTATGGATGCCAGAGCAAAAAAATATATATTCCCGCGGCCAGGGGGTGAGAGCTACCGGTGCGTGCGGACCAAGTCATTGGCCGGGCTTGAGGGCTGACTGCTGGAGGCTTTCATGGGTTTGATTGGGGAGGCATGCAATGGTGCAAGATGGCTTAAATGCCGGCAGCGAAGAAGATATTATTCAAAATTACCTGAGGCCACTGGCTGATGCGTGGCCTGGTGCATATCATTTGCGTGATGATTGTGCTGCGCTGACACCAGCGCCCGGACAGGATATTATTGTCAAAACCGATCCAGTTCGGGCCGGGCTGCACTTTTTTGCCGATGACGATCCAGCCGACATTGCGTGGAAAGCATTGGCAGTCAATGTATCAGACCTGGCTGCTAAAGCCGCACGGCCTCTCGCCTACACTCTGGCGCTGTCTTTTCCTGAAGCTCCGGCACGTCTCTGGCTTCAAGCTTTTGCAGCGGGATTGGCGGAAGCGCAGCACGCATTTGGGTGCGTGCTGATTGGGGGAGATACGGATCGGGCCGATGGGCCGCTGTCAGTTGCAGTTACGATCTTTGGGGAAACACCGCGCGGACAGATGCTTCAGCGCGGCACTGTTCAGCCCGCAGACAGGGTTTTTGTATCGGGGACTTTGGGCGACTCAGCTTTGGGTCTGCAGCTGCGCATGCAACCTGAAAGCGCGCGTCAGACCGCCGCGCACGCTGACTCGGTGCTTGCGCGCTATCTCCGGCCCCAACCGCGTTTGGGACTGCGTTCAGCCCTGCGCGGGTTTGCACGCGCTGCCATGGATATTTCCGACGGCCTGCCCAAAGATCTCGGCCGCATGTGCAGGCTCTCCGGGCTTGGAGCTTCAATTCACTCCGGCGCATTGCCATTAAGCGCGGCCATGCAAAGTGTTGCTGCAGCTGACGTCGAGCGGGCCATATCACTGGCCGCTGGTAGCGATGACTATGAAATCCTCTGCGCGGTGCCGCCTGAAAATTGCGGCCAGTTTATTGCGGCGGCAGATGCAGGTGGCGTTTCTGTTACAGAAATCGGAGCATTTTCTTCCCAACCTGAAATGCAATTGCTGGATGCTTCCGGTGCGCCGCTTGACTGGGGAGGAAACGGCTTCGATCATTTTTTAAGAAAACCTTAAAAAGTCATGACCGTACGGAGCTTAGGGGAGCTTCTGGATGAGCTTCGGTTTGCCGTATAACGCTGAGTGTTTTCTCAAGTGCACAATAATAAGATGCATTAACCATCTTGACGCATGTTGCACAACCAGAGAGGGTAGTCGCGTTGTTTACACTTCCATAACATTGAAATGCGTTCGAGTGAGGCGAGTGGGCTTATGAAAAGTAAATCGATTGCGGTGGCTATAGTTATGGCCTTATGTACACTCTTTGCAGGTTTGTTGCCTGCTGCTGCTGCACCGGCGATGCCTGCATCAGGCGTTGTTGGGAAATTAGCACAAAAGCAGGCGGAACAGCCGGTTAAAAAAATCCACGGTTATCATTGCCGTTGGGTTTATGGTCACCGCCATGTTAGGGCATGCCGCCGTTATTACCGTCCGCGCCGCCATATTCACCGTCACTGCCATTATTGGCGCCGTGGCAATATTCGCTATCGCCACTGTCACCGGCATTGGCACCGTTTCCGCCGCCATCATTAATAAGGGCTCATGAAACGGCGCGCTGGCCTGGGCATACAATAATTCAATATGTCCAGGCAGAGTTGGGCAGATGCAAAATGCTATGCTGCTGCGGCCACATCCCGGCCTGTTGCGGCAATCCAGCCTCCGCCCAATAGCCGCGCTTCGTCTGTGTCGTCATCGTAGAAGACACAGGCCTGGCCCGGAGCAATACCATGCTCTCCGCCAACGAGATCAACGATGGTGGTTTGTTTATCGTTATCATAGTGGAGGTGCGCCGGCCGAGGCGGTTGTGATGAACGCACCTTGACAGCAATTTCCAGACTTTCCGGTGCCCAATCACCAAATTGTCCATCGCCAATCCAATTGACGTCACGCAGATGCAGACGCGTTGTCAGTAGAGCGGAGCGCGGGCCGACCACGACCTGCTGCCGCGATGCGTCGATGCGCACAACATAAAGGGGATCGCCTGAGGCAATGCCAAGACCACGCCGCTGGCCTATGGTGAAATTGATGATCCCCTGATGCTCACCAATCGGTCGGCCGTCCAAATCAACGATTTCTCCCGGTTTGACAGCATCTGGCCTGAGCTTTGAGACAACATCGGCATAGCGTCCGGATGGTACGAAGCAGATGTCCTGGCTGTCACTTTTCTTCGCAACCGGCAGCTTCATATCAAGCGCCAGCTGCCGCACCTGTGCTTTATGCATGTGTCCAAGCGGAAACCACAGCTGTGCTAATTGTTCGCGTGTTGTGGCAAACAGGAAATAACTCTGATCACGGTCTTGGTCCAGACCGCGATAAAGGGCTGGGCCGTTGGGAGTTTCCTGCCGCTGAATATAATGGCCGGTTGCCAAAGCGGTTGCGCCAAGCTCGCGTGCTGTATCCAGAAGATCAAGAAACTTGACCGTCTGATTGCAGGCGACACAGGGAATTGGGGTTTCACCGGCGGCGTATGCATCGGCAAAAGTTTCGATAACAGCGGAACGGAACCGTGTTTCATAATCCAGTACATAGTGCGGGATGTCGAGCTGCTCGGCTACACGGCGCGCGTCATGAATATCCTGTCCCGCGCAACATGACCCCGCTTTGGCGGTGGCCGCCCCATGGTCGTAGAGCTGCAATGTGATACCGACGACATCATAGCCTTGCTGCTTCATGAGCCCGGCGGTGACAGACGAATCGACGCCACCGGACATGGCAACAACAACGCGTGTTTCGCTAGGACAGGGCATTCAAATCCTCATCATCAAAAATAAGAAAAACTATTATGCATACATATATAGATGGCAGAATTTAAAAAATAGCTTGTGCTTGACACTCGGGAATGGCGCAGATTGCCGGAATATGAGTATATGCCATCTCAATTGTGTCAGCGATTGGCCATCAGGTCATATATAGGATGGATATAAGTCCTAATAAATGCACTACAGCTGTCTTTTAGAGCCCCCAATAGGGGCCTATACCCCTCCCACTCCTTTAAGCGGTATGGGATCACCTCATGACCCAGATACATGCGACAGGATTTTGAAAGTTCTCAGGCCGTGGCCATAAACTCTGTCATGCCAGTGCTTGTCACCGGCAACCAGTCATGAAACGGGAAAACGCTTGCCTGGTGGCGTCGGCTTAAATCTTGCGGTATATGCCCCCCCCTCGAACATCACGCTTGTTGAGCGGCGGACCACGGCAACAAATGCCGGGATGACAAGGTGGTGGTATAATCAGAGAAAATCTTGAGTGCCAGCGCATACAGCCGGGCAATCAGGCGGGATCAAGAGCAGAGTTTTTTTGTTATTGCTCACTTTGTTGCTCCGGCAATTCATTTCTCATGGTGCACAGGCTTTGAATGCCTGTTTTATGTGCAGCGCTGCCGCAAGACCATGCAGAAGCTGGGGGCAGCAAGTCCAAAGTAAAAAATAAATACACGATTGCAAAGTGTTAAGTTTTTCTTGCAAATTGGTACGGAGTTTGCTCACATTAGCGTTAATACAAAGTTCTATTAACACAGCGTTGTGTACATGACATCGTCGTCTGCTCTTGAGCTTGTATCTGTTACCAAGGCTTATGCTGGCACGACCGCCGTACGTGCCATTAATCATACGTTTGCGCACGCGACGTACTCTTGTTTGCTCGGCCCCTCAGGTTGTGGAAAGTCATCCACGCTCAGGATGATTGCCGGGCATGAAGTTGTGACGTCCGGGGATATTTTTTTAGATTCCCTCAAAATCACGGATATGGCGCCCGCAGCGCGCGGTACAGCCATGATGTTTCAGAATTATGCGTTGTTTCCGCATTTGTCTGTTGCCGACAACGTGGCATTCAGTCTGAAAATGCGCGGTGTCAACCGTAGTATGCGCGAAAATCAGGCGCGCGATATGCTCGCACTGGTGGACATGTCCGACTATGGTGAGCGGTTGCCGAGCCAGCTTTCCGGTGGCCAGCAGCAGCGTGTTGCGCTGGCCCGCGCGCTCATCACGAAACCAAGTGTTTTGCTTCTCGATGAACCGCTGTCGGCGCTTGATCCGTTCCTGCGGCTTCGCATGCGCGTGGAGTTGAAACGCCTGCAACGTGAGCTAGGCATTTCCTTTATCCATGTGACGCACTCTCAGGATGAAGCGATGGCGCTTGCTGACGAAATTATCGTCATGAATGGAGGCGTAATAGAGCAGGCAGGCCCGCCGGTCGATGTCTACAATAGTCCCGAAACAGAGTTTGTTGCCCGTTTTATTGGTGGTCATAACGTTGTTCCAACTGGCTCCGGGCCAGTTGCAATCCGCGCCGACCGCATCCGCATTGTGCCGGACGATAAAAGTGCAAACACACAGATGTCCGGTGTGGTTCGCGATGTTTCCTTTCTTGGCATGACCGTGAATGTCACCATTCAGAGCGGTGATATGCCTGAACTGACGGTAACGATGCCGGATATCGCATTTGCAGACCAACCATGTACTCTCGGCCAATCCGTCGGGCTCCAATGGGCGGAACATGATGTCCATCGGCTTTCAAGGTAAAATCGCGTTTTTAATCTCTGTTAACCTAATGCAACCAAGGAGACTGCTCACATGACGAAAAATATTACAGGCAAAACCAAGGGTGTCAGTCGTAGAACATTGCTGAAAGGTTCAGCGGCGACAGCAGCGATTGCGGCTGGCAGTGGTGCTGTAACTGGTTTTCCAACCGTATGGGCGCAAGAAAACAAGAACATTGTATTGCGTCAGTTCGGCACCGGCGTGTCCAACTTGAATGAAGTTGCCAAGAAGGTGAAGGAAGACCTTGGCTTCACGCTTGAGATGACTGCGCTGGATTCAGATAGCGTAACACAACGTGCCGCAACCCAGCCGAAAAGCTTCGACATCGCTGATATAGAATACTGGATCTGTAAAAAAGTTTGGGGTGCTGGCAACCTCCAGGCTATGGATACGTCCAAAATCAAGAATTACGACAAGATTGTCGGCATCTTTAAGTCTGGCAAGCTAACACCAGACTCTGTGATTGCCCAGGGCACTGCACCGCACACTGTTGGTTTCGTTGACAGTGTCAACGGCAAAAAATTTGCCGGCAAGGAAACCGGTTGGATGACGCTGATCCCGACCATTTATAACGCTGACACGCTCGGTATTCGCCCTGATCTGATCAAACGTCCGATTGAAAATTGGTCAGAGCTTTTGAATCCTGAATTCAAGGGTAAAGCGTCTATTCTTGATATTTCATCCATCGGCATCATGGATGCTGCCATGGTTTGTGAATCCATGGGTGAGATCAAGTACGGCGATAAGGGGAATATGACCAAGGAAGAGATCGACAAAACGATGAAGATCTTTACCGAGGCTAAAAAGGCCGGTCAGTTCCGCGCGTTCTGGAAGTCGTTTGACGAAAGCGTCAACCTGATGGCGTCTGGCGAAGTTGTCATCCAGTCCATGTGGTCTCCTGCGATCACCGCTGTACGCTCAAAGGGCATCCCGTGTGTCTACCAGCCACTCAAGGAAGGCTACCGTTCATGGGGGGGCGGTCTTGGATTATCAGCGAACCTGAAGGGCCGTGAACTTGATGCAGCCTATGACTACATCAACTGGTACCTCTCCGGTTGGGTTGGCGGCTTCCTGATGCGCCAGGGCTACTATTCAGCTGTTCCTGAAACGTCCAAAAACTTCATGTCAGAAGATGAATGGGGCTTCTGGTTTGAAGGCAAGGCAGCCAAGGGTGATATTAAAAACCCGCAGGGCAAAGTCATGGAAAAGAAAGGCGCTGTTCGTGACGGTGGCTCTTTCAATGACCGTATGGGCGCTGTGGCCTGCTGGAACGCCGTTATGGATGAAAACAAGTACATGGTCCGCAAGTGGAATGAGTTCATCGCCGCTTAAGGCTCGCTCATATCAATACGACAATACCGTCCGGTCCTTTGTGGGGACCGGGCGGCATGCAAAATGACGAGGCAGAGGACGTGTCACGCGAACGGCAGTTACAGGGGCGGCACGAACGTGCAAGCTGGGCTTTGATCAGTCCGTTCATTCTGATCCTGTCCTTTTTTCTTATTCTTCCCCTTCTTACCATCGTCATGGTAAGTTTTTGGGATTATAACGAATTCAGTTTTTTTCCAGCCTTTATATTTGACAATTATGAGTATCTGCTGACGTCAAAGGTGACGTTGGATACATACCTAAAAACATTGCAGTTTACGGTTCTGACCTGGTTTTTCTGTACGGTCATCGGCTTTACGGTTGCGTATTTCCTGGCCTTTCATGTGCATTCTTTGACATGGCAAATCGCATTATTTTTGATTTGCACTATACCGTTCTGGACGTCCAATATTATCCGCATGATATCTTGGATTCCGTTTCTTGGCCGCAATGGTATTGCTAATTCCATGTTGCTTGATATGGGCGTGATTGATCAGCCTTTGGAATGGCTGTTGTTTTCAGATTTTGCCGTCGTTCTGGCTTTTGTGCATCTCTATGTCCTGTTCATGGTCGTGCCGGTGTTCAATACGATGATGCGCATTGACAAATCGCTTATCGAGGCTGCCAGGGATGCCGGCGCCAGCGGTTTTCAGATCCTTACCAACGTGATCATCCCGCTCAGCAAACCTGGTTTGATGATTGGATCAATCTTTGTCGTCACGCTGGTCATGGGGGATTTTATAACCGTCCGCTTTATGTCTGGTGGTCAAAGCGCTTCGGTCGGCAGGGTTATTTCAAATGAAATCAGCCTGCTGCAGTATCCTGCTGCCGCAGCAAGCGCGGTTGTTCTGCTGTGCACGGTTCTGATCATGATTTCGATTATGTTGCGCTACGTCGACATCCGGAAGGAGTTATGAGCATGGAGCGCCGCGGTCTGTCCTTCTATATGCTAGCCTTGTTCTTCGGGGTGTTTGTGCTGTTTCTCTACGGCCCGATAGTGACGATTGCGATCCTGTCGTTTCAGGGGCCAAACGGCGGGCTGACCTTCCCGATGAACGGGGTGTCGGTGCATTGGTTCTATGATTTGTTCAGGGAGCAGGCCGTTGGCGATATATGGGGGTCGTTTGGGCGCTCGTTCGTGCTCGGGCTGATGGTCATGGTTGTGACAGTCGTCATGTCTGTGACGGGCGGCATGGCGTTTCGCAATAAATTTCGCGGTTCCGATGTCGTTTTTTATCTGGTTATCGCTTCTCTGGTGATCCCCTCCATTCTTGTTTCTCTCGGTATCGGATTAATTTTCAATATTCTCGATCTGTCGGTTCATTGGTCAACGTCGGGGTTGGGCGCACAACTGACCTGGACTTTACCATTCGGCCTGCTCATTATGTTTGCCGTCTTTAATCGTTTTGACAAATCATACGAGGAAGCTGGAAGAGATCTCGGTGCCGGTAGGTGGCAAACGTTCCGGCATGTTGTGCTGCCAATGATTGCTCCCAGTCTGATTGGAGTTGCGCTTTTTGGCTTTACACTCTCTTACGATGAGTTCGCGCGGACGTTGTTGACAGCCGGATCGTACAATACGCTGCCGCTCGAAATATTCGGGATGACAACGAATGTCACAACTCCGGTGCTCTATGCTCTCGGCACACTGACAACGGCATTTTCGATGTTGGTTATTCTCACCTTTCTATGCCTTGCCATCATTATGCGGCGGCGGCGCCAAAGGCTTGGTTCGGATGCCGGCAAGGGCATGGTTTAGGATAGGGCCAAAACTATGCGGCTGTTAATTATCAATCCAAATACGACCGCGGAAATGACCGAAGCCATTGCCGGTGCTGCACAGAAGTGCGCCAGGTATCCTGATCAAATCAGGGCTCTCAACCCTGCAACGGGTCCAGCATCAATCCAAGGCCCTGAAGATGGCGAACGTGCACTGCCGGGGCTTTTTCAGCTCTTTGATCAAGAAGTTCTTGAAAATCTCACGTGTGATGCTGTCATCGTCGCCTGTTTTGACGATACCGGGCTATGGCAATTGCGGAAAAAGTCACCTGTTCCGGTCGTCGGCATCGGTGAAGCCGGTTATCATTTGGGGATGCTGATGGGACAGCGTTTTTCTGTGGTGACCACGCTGGCCGTCTCAGTGCCGGTGCTTGAAGACAATATAAGGACGTATGGTTTTGCAGGTAGATGTGCCCGCGTGCGCGCATCCGGAGTGCCGGTGTTGGAGACAGATAGTACTGAGACTTTTGCCCGGATTGAAGATGAAGTTGGACGCGCGTTTTCTGAAGATAGCGTTCAGTCGGTTGTGCTCGGTTGCGCCGGCATGGCCAACCTTGCAGGGCGGCTAACGGCCAAATTCGAAAAGCCCGTCATTGATGGTGTGGCTGCGGCTGTCGGACTGTGCGAGACGATCTGTACAACAACATCGCAACCACGCAACAATCCTGGCTAGCATGAGTAAATTCCGCATCAGGGCTGCAACACAAAATGAATTCTCAATTGCCGTCGACTGGGCTGCCCGCGAGGGCTGGAACCCTGGCCTGGAGGATCTTCCAGCTTTTCACGCAGCAGATCCACAGGGATTTCTCATGGGTTATCTGGACGATAGGCCGGTCTCATCGATATCCGTTGTGCGCTATGGTCAAGACTTTGGGTTTTTAGGGTTTTATATTGTACTGCCGGAATATCGCGGCCAGGGTTATGGCTTCCAAATCTGGCAGGCCGGTCTACAACATCTTGCAGGACGCGTTGTGGGCTTGGATGGTGTCGTCGCCCAGCAGGAGAATTATCGTAAAAGCGGCTTTGTTCTCGCCGGGCGTAATGTGAGATACACTGGTACCATTGAGGCTCTTTCAAATTACCCGGCGCAAGATACCCAACCGATAACACATGCGACGCGATTAGACGTCACTGAGTACGATCGCCGTTTTTTTGCTGATGACCGCACGGCATTTATGATGCAATGGATGCAGTCGGCAGATCCAGGCCGTAGATGGGGTGTCTTGAGTAAAACCAAAGATGGGCTGCAAGGCTTCGGTGTTATCCGTGCCTGCAAGCAGGGCTACAAGGTTGGCCCTTTGTTTGCGGAAAGCCGCGATGTTGCTGAAGCAATTTTAGCAGGTCTTTGCGAAAGGCTGCCCGTTGACAGCAAAATTACAATTGATGTTCCGGAAGACAATCAGGCGGCTGGGCAAATGGTGCATGCACTTGGGTTTGAGGCCAATTTTGAGACAGCCAGAATGTATAAAGGATCAGCGCCTGGGTTGCCCATTAATAAGACATTCGGCATCACCACATTCGAACTCGGCTGATGTCAGTAAAATGGCAAAACATACGTGCGGAGAAGACCATGGCAGAAAATTATCCTCGCGATATGTTGGGGTATGGGCCAACGCCGCCTGATCCCAAATGGCCTAACCCCAAAGGGGCGGGACAAGCCAACATCGCGGTTCAGTTTGTACTCAATTATGAAGAGGGCGGCGAAAACTGCCTCCTCCACGGCGACCCTCATTCAGAAGCTTTTCTGTCAGAGATTGTCGGTGCTGAACCCTGGCACGGTGAGCGTCACTGGAATATGGAAACCATCTATGAATATGGCGCGCGCGCTGGCTTTTGGCGGCTGCATCGGCTGTTCACGGAAAAGGCTGTGCCGGTCACGGTTTTCGGGGTGGCCACGGCGCTCGCGCGTTCACCTGAGCAAGTCGAAGCCATGAAGGTTGCAAATTGGGAAATTGCCAGTCATGGCTTGAAATGGATTGAGTACAGAGGTTTTTCTGAAGCGCAGGAGCGCGCCCACATTGAACAGGCCATGCGGTTGCATGAAGAGACAACCGGAGCCCTGCCACTCGGCTGGTACACTGGGCGATGTTCTATGAATACTGTTAACCTTGTAACAGAGATGGGCGGTTTTCATTACGTAGCGGATTCCTATGCTGATGATCTGCCCTACTGGCATACGCATGGCGGCAGAACGCAATTGATTGTGCCTTATACGCTTGATGCGAATGATATGCGCTTTGCAACGCCACAGGGCTTTAACTCCGGCGACCAGTTCTTCGCTTACCTCAAGGATACTTTTGATGCTCTTTATATGGAGGGCGAGCATGGGGCGCCCAAAATGATGTCGATTGGTCTGCACTGCCGCCTTGCCGGGCGTCCGGGGCGGATGATGGCGGTGCGCCGCTTCCTTGACTATGCTCAATCGCATAACAAAGTCTGGTTTGCCCGCCGTATCGATATTGCCCGGCATTGGAGCGCGCTTTATCCTGCCCCCTCGTAAAAACTTAAGTTTCTGTGATAGTACAAGGCAACACTAACGTGCCAAAGCAAAACTACTATGCACCTAAGGGCGGGCATCCGCCGCAAACGCAACTGCTGACCGACCGTGCGATGTTCACTGATGCATATGCTGTCATCCCGAAAGGCGTGATGCAGGATATTGTCGTCAGTAAGCTGCCCTTCTGGACTGATACGAGGGCATGGATTCTGGCACGGCCAATGACGGGATTTGCTGAAACGTTTTCACAATATATCGTGGAGGTCGCGCCGGGCGGTGGCAGTGACCGTCCGGAGACTGACGATCATGCTGAAGCTGCTGTTTTTGTCGTTGAAGGGGAGTTGACGCTGGAATTTGCCGGTCAGAAACATCGCCTCAGAACGGGAGGCTTTGCCTTTATTCCTGCGGGGCTTGCATATACCGTAAAGAATAAGGGCAAAAAACCAGTTAAGTTCCATTGGATACGCAAGGCATTTGAGGCTCTCGATGGCATGGAGCCGCCGGAGCCTGTTGTCAGCAGTGACAAGGCGGTGCAGCCGGACCCAATGCCGGACACAGACGGTAAGTGGGCGACGACCAAGTTTATAGATCCGGAAGATCTGCGCTATGATATGCACGTGACGATCGTGACCTTGCAGCCAGGTGCCGTCATTCCGTTTCTGGAAACCCATGTGATGGAGCATGGCCTCTATATTCTTGAGGGCAAGGCCGTCTACCGTTTGAACCAGGACTGGATTGAAGTGGAGGCCGGTGATTTCATGTGGCTCCGCGCGTTTTGCCCACAGGCCTGCTATGCCGGTGGCCCGGGCAAATTCCGCTATCTCCTTTATAAAGATGTCAACCGTCATCCGAGACTGCCACGTTTTTGATGTTACAGCTTGGGGCAGAGTGGAAAAGTTGGAACGAAAATACCCGATCCCTCAAGCAGATAGGGAAATTCCGTTCGTCATCTGTGAAAAGCGAGGAAAACTAGCACGATTGAGATAGCCGATACGCATAATTAGTCGCACCATGACATGACTTGCAGAAAATATAAGGACCAGCAGTCATGCGTTTAGCTAGTGCGGATATATGGATCGAGAAAGATCAAGAGTGTTACTATGTAAAGTTGCGAGATGGCCAGACATGCAATGTCATTGGCCCGATAAGTGAACTCGAAGCGCAGAAAATTCACGCACATCTCATTGATGCTGTGCTAAATATCTGTGTGGAGCAAGCCACCCTGTTAAAGAGTGAAGTGCAGCACGCTGTATGAGAAAATCGCGCATTGCGCCTGGAACATGATCTGGCAATTTTAAAAGGCTTGCTGTACGGCCTCGGCATATCGTCCCGCGAACTGGTGGGATGAAAAAAAGCTGAGACCAATCCTGATATGTTCGTCTCGACAACAACATTTGTAAAAAACAGCAATGTGCGTTTGTGCCTTTACCTGTTCTTAAATTCTGCTTTGCGTTTTTCTACAAATGCCCTCATGCCCTCGGACTGGTCTTCTGTTGCAAACATGGAATGAAAGACACGGCGCTCAAAACGGATGCCTTCTGCCAAGGTTGTCTCATAGGCACGATTGACGGTTTCCTTTGTCATCATTGCAATGGGCATTGACATCTCGGCGATGGTTTGTGCTGTTTTAACGGCATCCTCTATTAAATCAGCAGCAGGCACGATCCGCGAGACAAGTCCGGCACGTTCGGCTTCTTCCGCGTCCATGAGACGCCCTGTCAGACACATTTCCATGGCTTTCGATTTGCCTACAAACCGCGTCAAGCGCTGGGTGCCGCCTGCGCCCGGCATGACGCCAAGCTTAATTTCCGGCTGCCCGAACATGGCCGTATCGGCGGCAATAATAAAGTCACACATCATTGCAAGTTCGCAGCCTCCGCCGAGTGCATATCCGGCGACGGCAGCAACAACGGGCTTGCGGGCCTCAACAATGCGTTCCCATTTTTTGATGAAGTCGCCCATATAGGCGTCCATGTATGTTTTGGACTTCATGTCCTTGATGTCTGCGCCAGCCGCGAAGGCTTTTTCAGACCCCGTCAAAACAATACAACCGATGCTCAGATCTGCTTCAAAGCTGTTAAGGGCGTGGTTCAATTCGTCAATGAGTGCCGGATTGAGAGCATTGCGCGCTTCTGGCCGGTTCAGTGTGATCACACCGATGTTGCCGCGTGTTTCGCTGATAATGTTTACGTAATCCATGCGATTGCTTTCCTTCAATCTTTCAAGGCACGGCCAACAAAGTCTGTTTCTGTCAGCGCTGGCAGTGACCACAGTAAAATGTTGAGCGCCCGCCCTGGGTAATCCGGCTTACCGTACCCGCACATCCTTTGGTGACACAAGCCTCGCCTTCGCGACCATAAACCCGAAATGCATGTTGAAAATATCCCAATGTGCCGTCTGCGCCAGCATAATCCCGCAAGGTTGAGCCGCCTGCTGCTATAGCCTCGTTAAGAACATCCTGAATGATCGGCACAAGCCTTGTCGCTCGGCCTGATGGTGTGCTGTTGTTGGTTTTAGCCAGACAGGAGGCTTGGCGTTTGGGGCTGAGGCCCGCCCTGTGCAGGATTTCACAGACATAGATATTCCCAAGGCCGGCAATTAGGCTTTGATCAAGCAAAAAAGCCTTGAGGTCTCGTTTGCGTCTGGCGGCACATTTTGCGATGTAGGTTGCATTGAGTGCTGTGCTGAGCGGTTCAACGCCCATGTCCGAGAAATGCCTGCATGTATTCAGGTTTTTGGCAGGCACAAGATCCATGAAACCGAAGCGGCGGGCATCATTGTAAAGAATCCGTGCGCCGTTCGACATGGTGAATACAACGTGATCATGGGCCATCTTGCCCCCCTGATTATGAAAAAAATGATCTGGCCTGCGCGGCTTGCCGGTATCTGGCCAATCGATATGAAAACGGCCGCTCATACCAAGGTGCATAATGAGCACCTCATTTGTTGATAAATATCCGCAGAGATACTTTGCACGCCTGCGCAAAGCCAGCAAGCGGCTGCCGGTGATACGCAATGTAAAATTGTCAGGAAATGGAAAACGTAGATCTGGCCGGCGCTGCTCGACGGTTTTGAAGGTGGCGTCTTCCATGGCCGGCGCAAGACCCCGGCGTACTGTTTCCACTTCAGGAAGTTCGGGCAATGAGACCTCGCGGGTGTAAAAGCAGCAATGGCGGGGTGGCAGTCAATAAGCGCTTGTTCGCCTGCAATAGAATGGCGGTTGCGGTACATAAAAAGTTACTTCCCGTCTTTCCTGCGCAGTCAAAACGATGAGGGCAAACTGTTTGAGCTTTTGGGGAAATGTATGTTCTCTGGCTGGCGTCACGCTTTAACCCTCTGCGAAATATCATGTTTTGCCACAGATAATATTCATAATGACTGGACAAAAAAAGGTGAATCAGGCGCAATTGTGACAATTCATATTTGATAAGCCCATTCTGTATTGCGTGCGCGGGCTCTCTTAAGCGTTTAACGCACCACAGGTTGGCCAATGTCAGAAACTATGCTTGCGCAGCATATGCGCCGCGCCGATATTTTTTCCGATTTAACGAATGAGCAGCTTGTTAAAATTGCATTGCACGCGCATCGCAAAGTCTTTGATAAGGGCGACACCATCGCCCAAAAAGGCGCATACAGCGATCATACTGCAATTATTGTGGATGGCAGCTTTGAATGCACTGACGGCATTGGAAAAGGCAAAAGTTTTACCGACTGCCAGACAGGTACTGCAATTGGCGAGATGGCAATGTTTATTGATGATTTCGAGCATATCTCGACGTTTGTTGCAACCAGTCGTGTCAAGGCGTTGCTGATTGATCGCAATGTGATGTTGAAACTAATGGAAGAGGATCGGGAGCTTGCAGAACGCTTCATAGACAAGGTTGCCGGACGACTGTCTGAAGTGTCCTCTGTTGTGAGTGGAATTGAAAAGCTACTTCAAGATTATGGCATGGAACCCGCGAGAGCCGCGGCATAGTTTTTTAATTTGCTAAGCCAACGAAGCTGTATGTACTTAAAAATGCTAATAATATGATATTTATTTGAATTTCAAGAATACGCCTGACACTCAAGGGGGGAAGAGTGTCAGGCGCCAAGCGCTTTGAGCGCGGCGCCGGGAGGGATACCAGCGCATCAGATCGGCATCATCGGCTAGACGGGGGACACTACCGAGGTAGGATTGATGCCGTCTTCTAGTAAGACATATAAGCGCAACCTCAGCCGTTCCAACAGAACTTTCGCACAACATCACAAAAATTTTACTAAAAGCAGGTCAGCAGTCTCAAACATATTCTTTTATGTGTCAGATATGACTCGCGGCAGAATATCCATAATATGTGGATGTCACCCGGCTTTATGGCACACAGCTTCTGCGCGCGTCATCGGCTAAGTATAAAAATATGCAATATCAATCACATAAATTCTGCGTTGCACCGATGATGGATTGGACGGATCGTCATTGCCGTTTTTTTTATCGGCAATTGTCGCAGCACGCCTTGCTTTACACTGAAATGTTGACAGCGGATGCTGTGCTTCATGGTGATCGTAAGCGCCTGCTTGGTTTCTCGGAAGCTGAGCATTCTGTGGCTCTACAACTTGGTGGCTCGAAACCAGAACGCCTTGCTGAGGCCGCGCGGATTGGCGCGGATGCGGGATATGATGAGATCAACCTCAATGTTGGCTGCCCTTCGGATCGTGTACAGTCTGGCCGCTTTGGCGCGTGCTTGATGGCCGAGCCGGAGTTGGTTAGTGCCTGTGTCGCCGCCATGCAGGCGGCCGTTGACATCCCTGTGACCGTTAAATGCCGTATCGGTATTGATGATCAGAATGGCGAAGAGGATTTTGCCCGTTTCATTGATGTGGTTGCCTGTGCCGGCTGTAGGGTTTTTATCGTGCACGCGCGTAAGGCTTGGCTGAAGGGGTTGAGCCCGAAAGAAAATCGCGATATTCCGCCGCTTGATTACGATCGTGTTTATCGGCTTAAGGCTGCAAGGCCTGATCTGAACATTGTGATCAACGGTGGAATTGGCGATCATGATGCGGTTACAGCGCATTTGAACCGTGTTGATGGTGTCATGCTTGGCCGGGCAGTTTATCACACGCCATATCTGCTGGCCGAAGTCGACCAGCGGTATTTCTCCAAGGCGGGCATTCCCCGTTCGCGTGAAGCGGTGGTTGAGGCGATGCTCGATTATGCGCAGGAGCACATCGATGGTGGTGGGCGGCTTCAAGATGTAACCCGCCATATGCTTGGACTTTTCCATGACCAGCCTGGTGCCCGGGCCTTTCGGCGTCATGTCACTGAAAACGCCAGGGATGGGAAGATTGAGGTTCTGAGACAGGCCATAGAATTGATGCATGAATCGAAAAACAACAGTTTTTCGCGAACCGCAGCGGTAAGAAACATTTAATATCAGTTGTAACCAACGAGCTTTATCGCAGCCCACGCCATATGCAGCGCGGGGTTTTTGGTGCAGCCATCATGGCACACCCATTCAGCGTCTGGTCGCAAATGTCGGCACTGGATTGCGCAACTTCTTATCTTATGGCTACCTAACATAGTGTTGGTTTTGGGTGGGAGCGGCTCATGTCTATTCGTGCAATTGTTGTTGGCGGTGCTTTGTTTGTTGCCATGTTGTCTGCATCGGCGCATGCAACATACCAACCCTCAGGAGCAACCAATGTGAGCACAAAACATTCAGGTTCTGCAGGTTCGACGCAAGTTGCTCAGGTGTGTGGCTGGTTTGCAATCTCTGTTTGTTCGACGACGTTCAGAAAGGCTCAGCGTGCTGTCAATCGTTGGGGCGAAGGTTATGTCGTCGATACGAGCAGTTCTGAGTATCCAAACTTTGCGCCGGGATATTTTTGCGCGGTATCTGGACCTAAATCCCGGGGGGCAGCGATGGCAACAGCACGAAACATGCGACGGGCCGGCATTTCTTCGTCGGCTTACGCAAAAAGCTCTTGCTGAAAACCTGACGTCATTTTCCGCCCTTCTTTGCGCTGCGAATTCCAGGTTGCGCAGATTGGGCGTGTATATATACAAAGGAGACAGTGGTGGTGCGATGCTGCTTATGCCGTCGTGGGGCTTTGGCGTTGATTGGCGTGCTATGCTTGATTTTTTCGTATGGAATGGTGCTTGCTCAGCCTGATCTTATGTCGCGTAATGATTGGAAGGCAAAACCGGCTAGAGCAGACCTGTTAAGACGGCAGGTGCCACGAGAAATTATTATCCATCATACATCTGTCCGGCAGCAGCCAGGGGTGTCTTTGGAACGCAAAATGCGCGGGTTACAGTCTTTTTCGCAGCGTACCGGAAAAGTTGGCAGCCGTATCAAGCCGGCGTGGGGGGATGTTCCCTATCACTTTTACATTGGTGTGAGCGGCCGCATTGCGGAAGGCTTGAATGTTAATTTTGCAGGCAATACGAATACCAGGTACGACACGCGTAATCGCCTTCAAATCGTACTCGAAGGTAATTTTGAAATCGAAAAGCCGAATGCACGGCAGTTAGCGTCGCTTCATCGTCTTGTTGTGTGGCTGGTCAAAAAGCATAAAATCCCTGTTCACAAGATTACTGCTCACAACGATCATGCTGCCACAAGTTGTCCCGGAAAATATTTAAGGGCTCATTTTAAAGACCTTCGCGAAATTGCGGCGGCATCGCAATAAAAGATCTTTCTGAGTAGCTGCGATGTCGTTTGTCTGCGTTCGGCAAACCTCATACTCAACTTGTTGGCACCTCAAGCTTTTTGGTTAGGTTTTCGAATTCCCGGCGTAATTCTTCGTTTTTGAAGATCTGCTCGAATGTGGGCGAATCCATACGTTGCAGAGCTTCAAAGGTTGACTGTGTGCTTTTCATCAGATTGCGCAACTGAAAGCTGACCTCAACGGTCGAATAGGTGTTGTCAGCAATTGATAAATCATGTGCGGAGCGTTTGCGCGCCACAGCAATCTGTTCGCGCTGCTGCAGCAGGTAATTGCGATAGCGTTGTGCTGCGCGTTGCGCCATGTCCTGGCTGCGTAGGTTTGATTCTAAAATACGCTTCTGGTCCGGGCGGTTTTTGTGCCGAAGCAGTTGCTTTGTTTGTTTGCGTGCTTTACGCAAATCCTTTGTAATCGCTTTCAATTTGGGAAGATACTGCTTGTCGATTTTCTCAATAACGGTGTCTTGCGCATGCACAAGCATGGCAAACAGTGCTGCATGCATGGCAAAGTATTTACGCGCGGCCTTGATGTTCTCACCGCTCGCAGCCATGCGATCACCAAGCTGCTGATCAATTAGCTTGGCCGAATTGAACGCCGCCACGAGACGGACCAGGTCGCTGGACAGAACACCGCCAATCAGCAGGTCGACCTGATCACTGGATAGCTCAATACCTGATTTCTTCAGCGCAGACCGAATTTCACCTTTGGTTGCTTTAATGTCTTCTTGATTCTTGGTTATGCGTTTTTCTGCATCGATAATCTGTTGGCCGAGGCTGGAGACGGTGTCAGCGACGACACCCGGCATAATCGAACTTTGTGGTGCGCTAAGCTGCTTTTCACGCCACTGAGCGATCAGGTCTTCAAGTTCGCGAATTGTTTTGCGGCGTTGTTCAATGCGTTTCTGCAAATCCACAACCGGCACATCAGACACGATGCCCAGAGCAGAATCCAGTAAATCTCGAATATGTGTCTCACGGTCCTCTTTGGTCTCCGTCCAAAGGGGCGGGAGCATAAATTCCTTTTTAGATGGCAGTTTTTGAGCGGCTGTACGCTCCTTTGCCGTCTTGGACAGAATAGCATCGATAGCTTTCATCAGCCGCTTGGCTTGTTCGTAATTTTTATCGCCAGCACGCGGATCAGTGTCTTTTGGCTGAGCAGGCAGGCTGCCCGTGGCTGGTGCGTTTGCGGCCGAGCCATTTGAGGTGGTGGACTGTGTTTGCCCGCTCACCTCGCCAGTATTATGCGTACCAAGCCATTCTGCAATTTGATCCGTATAGCTGATTTGTGCTTGCGCAGGTGATACTAAAAGCCCTGAGGCCAAAATTATAATCGAAGCTAATAATCGTTGCTGCTTTTGCAAGAAAATGCCCATAATTAATTTACCTTTACCTGGGATCTTCCCGGTTGTTACAGGCCTAAGATAAGGTGAAATAGGGCGCTTTCCCGGTCGGATGATTTGAAACTGCAAAATATTATGCTGTTTTTTTCTCGGGCCGTGCCGCCAGTTGCCACGCGGCGCCGAAGGTACGTCCTAAATCCATCGGCGGCTACGGGCTTTATAGGCTTTATATTCATTTCCAAACTTTTCTGCCAAGTGATGCTCTTCCGGTAGAATAGCAAGAAATGTCACGATGATGGCGAAAACGGCGGCGGCTGCAACAAACCAAATATTTTTAGTGAGTTCGGCTGTGCCGAGCAAAATCATGACGTCTCCCAAATAGATTGGGTTGCGGAAGCGGGTGAAAGGCCCGCCGGTCACAAGTGTATTTGCGCCTTTGTGCGGAAGAATGGTGGTGCCGGCACGGCATAGATAATAAGCAGCCCACGATATCAGCAGGATGCCCGCAAGGCCAATGCCAAGTCCAACGATGCGCGACGGCGTATCGTCAAGCCCTGGCCAGTTCATCGGCAGTAGTTCTTGCAGTATGATTGCCCCTGCTATGGCGCCTGCAAGCAGAAGTGGCGGCCAAGGCACGCGTGTCGGTCTGGATGAGGGGCGGCTGTCTTCAGCAGTTTTATAGTGATGTTGATCCTGGCTCATGCAATTCCAGCTCGATTGAGATCAAGGGGCCTAACTCACGAATGTGCGCTCCAGTAAATCCGGCAGATCATTGGCGATCAGCAGAACATCATTGGATTGCAGGTTTTCATTGATCCATTTCTGCGCCTCTGAAAACTGGTTGAATGTCAGCAGTTCGCCTCTCCCGCCAGCAGTTTTGAAACCTTCGACAAACGCTGTAATACGATCCGGCCGCACGGCAATCGTAATATCTGTGCTGTGTGCCGCCTTGGCCCCGAGTTCACGGTGAATCTCATCGTGTCTTGTGCCAAGCTCAACAACGCCTGGCGTCACGAACACACGTCTGCCGCCGTCTTTACGCAAGGTTTGCAAAAGATCGAGGCCGCCTGAAATCCCGGCAGGATTGGCATTATATGCGTCATCAATATATGTAGCGCCGGTGGGATGCTGTTTAACTTCAAGGCGATGTGCAATTTGTGGGGTCGTGCGCATGGCCTGAATAATGCGATCGGGTGTGAAACCAAGGTTAGAGCTCAGCGCATAAGCCAGCGCCATATTGCGGCCGTGATGCAAGCCGTAGAGCGGCGCAAAAAGTGTATGTTCATGGTTGCCTTGCCTGACGTTGACATGCAGTCCTTCTGCTGTCTGCTCCAGCGATAAGATTTGGACATCAGCCATATTCCCCTGGCCCACAAGGATGAACATGGCCCGGTTTTGCTCGACAAACTCGCGCGCGTATGCCCGGTCCAGAACGCTTTCGGCGATGACGACTTTGCCACGGTGAGCGCTGACGGCTTCAGCCAGTTCAAACTTTGCCTTGGCAACCGTTTCAAGATCTTTGAAGCGCTCATAATGGGCTTCGCCGATGGACGTGATAATCCCGTGGTGCGGTGGCGTAAACGCACATAGACGGGCTATGGAGCCGATGCCATAGGCGCCCATTTCAACCAGGAAATAGCGGCAGTTGCTGGCCAGGCGTTCGTTGATAATGCGGGAGATCCCCATCACGGTATTCACACTGCCGGGGGTAAACAGTGCATTTGTATTCATTTGCAGAACATGGCCGAGAATATGTTTGACCGACGTTTTGCCAAAGGAGCCTGTAATGCCGATGATCCAGGGGTTCACCTCACTCAACCGTTTTTCAGCAGCGATCTGAAATCCTTTTTGAATACGGGTTTCAAATGGTTGTAGAGGCCGGTTGCCGATCACCATGGCGAACGGAACGACCTGCACGGCGATAAGCCACGCAAGGCTGCCGCCCGTAATTGCCGCTATAAGACCTGCGGCTAACGCCAAGGCTGAGCCGGTGGCGAAAATGCGCTTTGCGCGGTTGGTGAGCACAAGTTTCTTTTTGGCGGCTTTACGAGGGTCCGCTTCCAAGAACCCGGCTATCGTAAATAAGAGCGCAATTAAACCTGTTTCCAGAGGGGCGGAAACAAAAACCGCGTTTTTCATGATGAACATGAATATAGCAAGCAGGATCAAGCCTGCAGAGATGCGTTTGTCAAAGGCCATTTTTTGGATCAGCCACAGCAGGAAACGTGCGCCGTCATATTCATCCTGCTGGAAGATGTGCAAATAGCGCAGCATCCTGCGCAGGCAGAAAAAAGCAAAAGCTGCGAATGCAGCGAGGGATAGGAATTCGGCCATAGACTGGGCTCCGGTTTATACCGCCTGCTTCTCACCATGTGCGAGGAAATCGCGAATGCGCTTGGCAACTTGATGCCGGCCTTCTCCGAGAAGTGAGTAATGATCCTGGCCGGGAAGAACGCTCAAGTCGGCGTTGATGATAAATTTGGCGAGGCGCTCTCCAATTTCCGGGGGCGTTTCAGAATCCTTTTCACCGTAGATCAGGCGTGTTGGGCAGGTGATTTGCTTCGCGGCGTCACTGAGATCTTCCCGCACAACGTTGGCAAGGATTTCGCGCATGTCGCCGGCACTTTTGTAATCAGTACTGCCGAACCGGCTACGTAGTTTGTCAACATCGAGTTTAAGAACAGGCGCGAGATGCTTGAGCGCCTTGAATGTGTAGATTTTGGATTTGACCCTCGCACCATCAATCAAAGAGCGTTGGCGTGGCAGTCCGGCTGCGGCAATGAGTACGAGTTTGTCAACAAGTTCAGGATGGCGTGCGGCAAGCTGAATGCCGACACGGCCGCCGAAGGAATGGCCGAGCCAGACGGTTGGCCCGGCATGCAGATTTGCATTAAGATACAAAGCCACAAGATCAGCGTAGTCGGCTGTTGTCCACGGGGTATCGGGTGTAGGAGATTCCCCAAATCCTGGAAAGTCGAAGAGGACATGGCTGCCAAGTGATGCCAGCGACTGCGCCAAACCAGCCATCGCGTGCCGGTTCTGTCCCCAGCCGTGTCCCCATACAAAGCGCCATTGGCTGCCTGTCTGTGGCCCAGCCTGTGTATCGTGCGCAAATTGCGTGATGTCGTAATTTTCGAGTTGCATGATGGCCTTATCCCGTCTACGGCGCATTCATGCAAGCTTACAATTGCTGCAGGCTCGCTTTTGTCTTGTGGAATGCATGAATGGCTTGGTAATTTCCGCTCACCAGCTCTCGCACGATGAATGTTAAAAAGATCCAAGGTCTATTGACGTTTGTCACATGTTAAATATCAACAGAGCTAACGTGTAAACCGTACGAAGCAAACAGACAGCAGGCAGGTATGGCAGGCAAAAAAACAATTGCAGTTTTCTTCGGTGGGCGTTCGCCCGAGCATGACGTCAGCGTGGTAACCGCGCAGCAGGTCATGGCGGCCCTCGACCCAGATGTCTATGATGTGCTGCCGGTTTACCTAGCCACCAACGGGTCATGGTGGTGTGGTGATGGCTTGCGCGATCGTGAGACATATCTGCCAGGGCCTGATCAATTCGCGCAGCTGACGCAGGTGACACTCGATATGACGGCATCGGGCAGGGCAGCTCTGATTGGGCGTCATGCATCACTTTTACGCCGTCCGGCTGAATTTGAGTTTGATATAGCCCTGCCGGCATTTCACGGTCTGATCGGTGAAGATGGTCAAATCCAGGGGACCTTTGAAGCGGCCGGCATTCCCTACACGGGCATGCGGACAATGGCATCGGCGGTGCTGATGGACAAAGTTGCGACTAAACGTATTTTGGGCAGCACGGACATTCCTGTGCTGCCATATCGGGAAATTCGCCGTCCGCTGGAAGGCCTGCTTCTTACCGAGGCAGAGTTAGCAGAATGCATTGGCGATTTTTCCGGCCCTTGGTGTGTGAAGCCAAGCCATCTTGGCAGCAGTATCGGCGTAGCACGTGCAGAAAGCCTGCAGGAGATCTCAGATGTGTTGCCTGAGATCTTCAAATACGATACAGCTGCGATTTTGGAACCGTTTGTTGATAATATGGTGGAATATAATATCGCCGTTGCTAAAGCTTTTGGCGGTGTACGTACGTCCGCCATCGAAAGGCCGAAGCGTTCGAGTGAACTTCTTGACTTCAAACAAAAGTATTTGTCAGGTGGTGTGAAGAAAAACGGCGGCAGCAAAGCGCCGGGGCAGTCAGCAAGCCAGGGTATGCTGTCGTTGACGCGTGAGCTTAATCCGCAACTGCCAGATGGCCGTGAGGATCAGATTCGGACATGGGCTGAGATTGCCTTCGAGACAGTTGGTGGCAGCGGTGCGCCACGGATTGACTTTATCGGGAACGAGGCAACGGGTGAGGTCTGGCTGAATGAGGTCAATCCTTGCCCCGGGTCTTTTGGTTATTTTCTCTGGGAGGCTTTCGGTGAACAGCCGTTGCTGTTTGCCGATCTGCTTGATGCGCTGATTGCAGAAGCCATTGATGAAGCTGAAAGGGCCAAATTACCAGCCGATCCGACACCACAGGATGCGCGCCTTTTTCCACGCCGAAGTTGATGCCACTACGGGATGCGGTGTGGGCAAATGAAGTCATCCGCTCACACGTGCATCATATACAGCTGTTCTGTTCTGCATTGTGCAGCATCATTAAATTCAATGATGCGTAAGTTGGGTTGTACTACATTCCGGTGTAGTTCGGTCCGCCGCCGCCTTCCGGGCAGACCCAGTTGATGTTCTGCGACGGGTCCTTGATATCGCAGGTTTTACAGTGCACGCAGTTTTGCGCATTAATCTGAAATGTCTTGTTCCCATCAGTGCCTTCTATGATTTCGTAGACACCGGCAGGGCAATAGCGCTGGGCAGGTTCAGCATACTCAGGCAGGTTCTCCTTGATGGGTATCTCTTGATCCTTGAGTTGAAGATGAACCGGCTGGTCTTCTTCATGGTTGGTTGCAGAAAAAGAAACATTCGTCAGCTTGTCGAATGTGAGTACGCCATCCGGTTTTGGATATTCGATAGGATTGGACTGGGCCGCCCGGGCTAAAGCTTCGTGGTCCGGCTTGCTGTGTTTCATCGTGTAGCCAAGGCCAATGCCTGGAATGATTGTATTGAGCCACATATCGATGCCGCCAAGACCGATCCCCACGATGGTGCCGAATTTCGACCATAGCGGTTTCGCATTGCGTACTTTCTTGAGGTCCGCCGCAATGGGGCCATTGCGCACTGCTGTCTCATAAGCTGTAAGTCTATCGTGCTGGCGATTGTTTTCCAGTGCCGCGAATGCAGCTTCTGCCGCGTGAAGGCCGGACAATATGGCGTTGTGGCTGCCCTTAATCCTCGGGACATTGAGCATCCCCGCCGCACACCCCAATAGTGCACCACCGGGAAAAGCAAGCTGGGGAAGAGACTGCCAGCCACCTTCTGTAATCGCGCGTGCACCGTAGGCTATGCGTTTGCCGCCCTCAAATGTCCCGCAAATCGCCGGGTGTGTCTTATAGCGTTGGAATTCGTCGTAGGGTGACAAATACGGATTGGTGTAATTGAGGTGCACCACAAAGCCAACGGCAACAAGGTTTTCACCATAGTGGTAAAGGAATGAGCCGCCGCCTGTTGTGTTGTTTAAAGGCCAGCCAAAGCTGTGCTGGACAAGACCGGGTTTGTGCTTTTCAGGTTTGACCTGCCAAAGCTCTTTCAGACCAATGCCGTACTTTTGCGGTTCGGCATCACTGTCGAGTGCAAATTTCTGGATTGCTTGCTTGGACAGCGAACCACGTGCACCTTCCGCAAGCAGCACATACTTTGCATGCAATTCCATGCCGCGCTCGAAGTTGTCTTTTGGTTCGCCGCTTTTACCAACGCCCATATCACCGGTTGCAATGCCTGTTACGGTGCCGTTTTTATCATATAGAAGTTCGCTGCCGGCAAAGCCTGGAAAAATCTCGACTCCGAGCGCTTCGGCTTGCTCGCCCAGCCAGCGGGTGACATCTCCCAGACTGACGATATAGTTGCCGTGATTGTTCATCAGCGGTGGCATGAGGAAATTGGGCAGTTGTAAGTCACCGGCAGGTCCGAGGTATAAAAATCTGTCTTCTGTGACTTCGGTTGTGATGGGCGCGCCCTTGTCCTTCCAATCGGGGATCAAGCGGTTTAAGCCAACGGGATCAATAACTGCACCGGATAAAATGTGTGCACCGATTTCAGAGCCTTTTTCCAATACGATGATAGACAGCTCTTTGCCGGCTGCATGCGCCATTTGCATCAATCGTATACTGGCTGCAAGCCCGGCTGGACCGCCACCAACAATGACAACGTCACATTCCATAGCCTCGCGCTCTGGCAAGGCTGAGCCATTTTCGGCCATAGCGCAAAACTCCCGATTTATACAAGCATATGTGAGATTAATGCGCGGTGCGGCATTAGCGTCAAGGGGATCGCGTCGAAGATACGCGCCTAAATCATAAGTAGTTTTTGACAGGAATTGGCCAGATCATCTGTACGTCATTCTTTAAGGCGTCTCAATACAAGTGGTTGCACCAATTTTGCGGGCAGCCTGTGAATTAAACCAATACATTTGGCCTTTGCTGCGCGCGAAAGCGGCACGCATCCGATGCATTATACAGGTGCAATTTATGGTGCAGAAAGTTAAACTCAATTTATGAGCGATTTTCAGTGCAATAAAGACAATAAAGATACAGAGCGCAATGCGTTGCTTGCAACACTTTCATGGTATCGTGCCATGGGTGTTGATACAGCAGTTGGGGCTGATACCGTTAATTGGCTGGCGCGCGGGGATCGCCCTCCATCGCGTATAACCGCGGCGGCGCGACATCCAGCTAATATTGACACAACGACTAGACACCCGGGGACTGTGCCTCAAACGTTGCAGAAGTCACCTCCCGTCACATCTTTTCAGAATACCAATGAAGCCGGGGCAAGGGAGGCTGCCCGCAGTGCACAAACGCTTCAAGCATTACAGGATGTGCTCGCTGATTTTGATGGGTGCGGCTTAAAGGCAACAGCCAAACACCTCTGCTTTTTTCGCGGTGCTGAGGAGGCACGCGTTATGGTTATCGGCGAAGCCCCCGGTCGAGATGAAGACCTATCAGGCAAGCCTTTCGTCGGGCGTGCAGGGCAATTACTAGACAAAATGCTGGCTGCCATCAATCTTGATGAAAGCCAGGTGCACTTTACCAATGTGGTATATTGGCGCCCGCCCGGCAACCGTACTCCGACCCCTCAAGAGGTGCTTGTGTGCAGGCCTTTCCTTGAGCGTCAGATTGATCTTGTAGCACCTGAGATTATGATCACTGTTGGCGGACCTGCGGCAAAAGCGATTTTAGACACCACGCAAGGTATTATGAAATCACGCGGTAAATGGGTCACAATTTCAACCTCAGGCGGTGCTAACGTGCAGGTTATGCCAACCCTTCATCCCGCTTATCTGTTGCGTACGCCCGCTTCCAAGCGCCTGGCGTGGCGTGATCTGCTGTCTGTTCAAGAGGCCCTGAGAGGTGAGAGCAAGTCAGAATAATGAATATGCCAGCATATAACAGCTTATAGAGGATCTAGGATGCCTCAGATTGATGCGACTAAGCCTTTCGTCCCGCTCAATATTGCCGTTTTGACGGTTTCGGATACACGGACACTGGAAGACGATGAGTCTGGCGATTTGCTCGTCAGCCTGCTTGAGCAGGCAGGACACCGCAATGCGGGCAGAGCTGTTGTGGTAGATGACATTGCGCTTCTCCGTGCGCAGGTGGCCGGATGGATTGCGCAGTCTGACATTGATGTTGTGCTAACGACAGGAGGAACCGGTTTCACCGGCCGGGATATCACGCCGGAAGCGTTGATGCCGCTCTTCGAAAAACACATCGATGGCTTTTCGGTTGTGTTCCACATGATCTCTTATGAGAAAATCAAAACCTCGACATTGCAGTCACGGGCGTGTGCCGGCGTTGCCAGCGGTACTTACATCTTCTGTCTGCCCGGATCTCCCAATGCTTGCCGTGATGGCTGGAACGAAATATTGAAATGGCAATTGGATAGCCGCCACCGGCCTTGCAATTTTGTTTCCATCATGCCTCGGATGCTGGAGAAATGATCAGCTGGTAGGAATGGTCCTAGCGCAAAAGCAGTGTTTGAATGGCACTTTAAAGAGCCGGCTGCAGCTATAGTCTTGATGCCGTTTGGCGCTGAAATTCAGAGAATTCCAGACTGTGTAAAGCACGTGCGTTCGCAAAGACCGCGCGTGCAACAAGTCCGTTAACGATGATGACAATGCCAAGTACCAATAAAGCAAGCGCTGTGGCTGCTATTGATATGGAAGAGCCGCCGGTCAGGGCGCTTGCCAATTGTGATGCGAAAGTAACAAACATAAACAAAGCAAAACCTATGATCATGATAAAGGTGCCGGTGACAATCATGGTCGTTGCTAAGATGCTGCCGGTTGAATAACGACGTAATTTGGGTTCTTTGAGCGCCGCTTGGCGTTTGGGAACCTCAGCATTGGCGGCTGGTTCCAAATTCAGATTATTGTGTGCAGGTGCTATGCGGGCGCGTTGTGAAATATTGGCTTCACCGTGGTATACCTGTTGAGGGTGGCTGGTGTGTTGGTTTGGGCCTGGATTATGGAATGACCCTGTTAATGTTGTATCGGGTTGAGTTTGTGCAGGCTGCGGCGCGAATTGAGGCAACGTGTGTCCCGACGGCGTGCCTGCATCTGATTGCAATCTGGCGTTATGTGGGAATGTGCCTTTCGGTGCAGTCTGAGGGGAAGGAAGCGAATGTGCTGCAGGAGCCACAGGCTGATTTTGTTGTCCATTTGCGCGATGAAGCGCGGCATTGGCCTGATGCATGTCGGGTGTTTGCATGGCATGTGGCGCGGCTGAAGCTGCCTGCTGGCTGCTCATAACACGCGACAGCCCTTCCTGCGCCACAACGGCTTCAGGTGAAGTTGGATATAATTCTACAACTTGCACATAGAGTTGCTGGGCCAGTGGTGCAACGCCGCTGCTTTCTGCGCGTTGGGCGTCCTGCAAAATCTGTGCTGGTGAATGGTGAAACGGCGTATTGTCCATCGCCGGAATATCCTCTGCAGGCGTAATGACTTAACTTATTCATAAAGTGATAAATACGCCTTGTACAGCATTGTGATGTGAATTTTCAGACAAAACAAAGGTCAATCAGTGATAGTGTATGCAGTGCTTAATGCGTGCGTCATGCCAAGGGTGTGCTCTTGCTAATATGAGGGGCTCAATATAAGGCAAAGTGCGCTGATATTTCGCGTTCTTAGATGCAAATTGCCAGACCTCTAAGAGTTTGAGATGCTGAAGGACCATGTTGCATTATGCTGCGTGATGGCAGCTGGATGCAGAATGCGGTAAGCTCAGTGCTGGTTTGCTCATTTGCATCTAGAGTGGCTATAATGATTATGGTTTGCCGCCGCTGCCGATGAATTTATGATGCGGCATGGACTTGCTTGAGTCCTCATCTGTTAGATGGATGAGAGAACATAGATATTATGGTGCAAAGCATGAAATTGAGATGTCATAACATAAGAGGGTTGACCTGTGCGTGCCCTGATCATTGAAGATGATCCCGATCTCAATAGGCAAGTTGTCTCTGCGTTGCGTGACGCTGAGTTTGCAGTAGACACTGCATTTGATGGCGAAGAAGGCTGTTTCCTAGGTGACACGGAACCTTATGATATAGTTATTCTTGACCTCGGACTGCCAAAAATGGATGGAATTTCCGTTTTGGAACAATGGCGCAGATCGGGCCGTAATATGCCGGTCATTATACTCACGGCGCGCGATCGCTGGAGCGACAAGGTGGCGGGTATGGATGCCGGCGCTGACGATTATGTCGCCAAGCCGTTTCATATGGAGGAATTGCTTGCCCGGGTTCGTGTGCAGGTGCGCCGTGCGACAGGCCATGCGACAAGTGAAATAGAGTGTGGACCAGTGCGCCTTGACACCAAAGCCGCACGTGTCACCTGCAATGGTCAAACCATAAAATTGACTTCGCACGAGTATCGCTTGCTCGCCTATCTTATGCACCACAACACGCGCGTTGTTTCGCGCACCGAATTGGTCGAGCATCTTTATGATCAGGATTTTGACAGGGATTCGAATACGATCGAAGTATTTATCGGCCGTCTGCGTAAAAAAATTCCAGCCGATATTATCCAAACTGTACGCGGCCTGGGTTATCGCATTCGCGTTGACCAAGACAACGATTGATGACGCGGTTGAGCATGTTCTGTCATCGATAAGACAGTTTCGGTTTCACTCTCTTGCTTTCCGTTTGTTTGCGACATCAGTCGCGTGGACGGTATTGGCACTGCCGGTTGTCGGATTTATCCTCTATTACAATTATAACCAGAATATCATTTCCAATTTTGAAAGAAGTATTCGGTTGCATGTTATAAGTATTAGAGCTCAGAATATAGATAAAAAAACGCCTGCTAAGCCTGAATATCTTTTGGAGTCTGGTTTTTCATTCCCGAATTCCGGATGGTATTGGCAAATACAACCCGTTGTGAAGAGTGAAGGTATACGCCTTGTCTCCATGTCACTTGCGGATGGGTGGCTGCCATCGCCCGCTGATAAGGCGATTTCTGAGATTGAGCCTGGTCTCAGGAAAATGGATGCAATTGCGCCTGATGGGCAGCTTGTCCGGCTTTTTGAGCAGATCGGGCCCTTGGGTGGTGAGTCTGGTGCGCCTCAGTATTCCTTTATTGTCGCCGGACCGCTTGATTTAGAATATGAAAAGATTGCATCCTTCGCCTGGGAATTGACGATGGCGCTCGGGCTTGCTGCGCTGGGATTATTGATTGCCACATTTCTCCAGATTCATTTCGGGCTTTTTCCGCTGCGGGCTATAAAGGCGGGGTTGTCTCGTGTGCGTTCCGGCCAGGCTGAAAAACTTGAAGGCAAATTCCCTGCTGAGATTGAACCTCTCCAGGCTGAATTAAATGCGCTTATCGATGCCAATCAGGACATTATTGAGCGCGCCCGCACCAAAGTAGGCAATCTTGCACATGCGTTGAAGACACCGCTGGCCGTGATTATTAATGAAGCTGGTGATGAGCGCACGGCCTTTGCGCAAAAGGTGGCCGAGCAGGCCAGGGTGATGCGCCTTCAGATTACTTATTATCTGGACCGGGCTTATGTGGCAGCGCGTGTTGGCACGGTTGGCCGGGTTTGTGATGTCCATGCTGTGACCGAGCCGCTGAAACGTGCTCTTGAGCGTATTTACCGCGATAAGAATGTCCGTATCACCCTGCAGGGGAGTAAAGGCGCGCGTTTCAGTGGGGAGCAGCACGATCTTGAAGAAATTCTTGGAAATCTTTTGGACAATGCTTGCAAATGGTGTGTTCGCGATGTTCGCTTGCGGATTAGCAGGCGGGCAGCCGGAGAGGGTAACGCTGCAATACTGGAGTTTCTCATTGAAGACGACGGGCCCGGACTGACGGCCGAGGAGCGCAACAAAATTGGTAAGCGCGGCGCCCGCCTTGATGAAACAATACCGGGTACAGGATTGGGTTTATCAATTGTTAATGATCTCGCAACATCATATAGAGGCACGTTCACGCTTTCAGATTCCGAACTCGGCGGTCTGCAAGTTTGCGTCACCTTGCCGGCAGCGGATGATTATCTCTAGATAAGGTATACCCGCCGACGAAGTTTTGCCCGAATCAAGTCAGATACGTGTATAATGGGTTGTTATGCTTACTTTCGATAAACGACATAGTGAGGTCAATTTGATGGGAAACCGTGGGCGGTGCGCTGCAATGACGGCAATTGCAATAACGTTTGCAGCAAGTGTCATTCTGGCAGGCTGCAGCGCTGGTGGGCCGAATAAGGCAGATAGCGGTTTGGCTGTTGGTGCGGTCGCCGGTGGTTTGTTGGGGAGCGCTGTTGCGCGTGGAAACGGGCGCATTCCTGCTGCGATCGTGGGGGCCTTTGTAGGCGGTGTTATAGGCAATGAAATTGGCCGCTCACTTGATAAAATCGATCGGCAGTATGCACAGCGTGCAGAGTATAATGCGCTTGAAAACGGGCGTTCTGGTGAGCCAGTTGAATGGCGCAATCCAGATAGTGGACGTTATGGTGCAGTTACTCCAAGTCCGCCATTTAGGCGCGGTAGAACGGATTGCCGTGAGTATACGCACAGGGTCTATATCGATGGGCGATCGCAAGCGATGCGTGGTACAGCCTGCCGCAATCCTGACGGCACTTGGAGTAGTGTCAGCTAGTGTTCCGGATGAAACGCTTAGCTTCTGAGCCAAGCTCGCCAAGCGTTTGTGAAACCATGGCAAAAGCAAAAAATTACTTCCTTTTTCGGCAAAACATTTCGGATCTGGAATGTTGGTAGATATGAAACACTAAACATTCTTTCGGATAGATAAGGCTGAAGCGGACAGGATTATCCTGTCTGCCTCGCTTTACAGTTGTTTATTTGGAAAAATCCTGTCTTGTGGCCGACTTAACCAAACTCTTATCGTGATGGAGCGGGTATTACCACCTGTTCCTTTCCGCTCTGAGATCATTTCTATAAATGTATAGTTATACAGCTTGCGCAGGACACAAATTTCCTCATATCTCTGCCGCTTGTAACTCACGCATCAACTGGTCAAGACTGTGCACCAACCGCGGAATAGCATATGCAGGCTTGTGGATATGGATGTCCTCGATCTGCATATAGTGCACAAGGTGCGCGTGGCCGGGATGCTTTGTCCTTATCATGTCCTCATGCTCGGATTGCGATAACGCAATGACACGGTCAGCGGTTTCCAGGTCTGCTTCAGTCACGCTCTGGGGATAGCGGAAGTGATCCTGCGTCTTGATCTGGTAGAGCCCCAGATAATGCAGGGTGTGGATTGATACTGGACCTGGATTTCCGGAAGAGCCATTCATGTCAGCTTGCGTGGCCAGCCCTCGGGAAAATGCCTGCTAGGTGGCAGCAACAGCAGGTGCACGATAATTGAAATATTCCTCCGCAAATCGGCTTCGATAATAATTGCCGGTACACAGGAATAGGATCTTCGACGTCGTCATGGTAAGGGCCGTATTTTTTTAGGTTTCAAAATGGTCTTATTCCGTTTGTTCCTCAGATTGACTGACTGAAGCATGGCGTCCGGCTACGGCGGGCGCAAGCACACATAGCAATTCAAACATGATGGAAACACCAACCAAGGCCGTGCCGCCGGCGGGATCGTAGGGCGGAGAAACTTCGACAAGATCGGCACCAACCAGATTTAGGCCCGCTAGATGGCGAACAATGAGCTGTGCCTCATAGGATGTAAAGCCGCCGATTTCCGGTGTGCCGGTGCCCGGCGCAAAGGCAGGGTCGATGGCATCGATATCGAAACTGACGTACGTCGGTGCGTCGCCGACGGCTTGCCGTGCTGATTCCATGATGTCGGCGAGGCCGCGCTCATACACGTCGTCGATGGTAAAGATGCGCACGCCCTGTTGGCGCCCCCAGTTGATATCGGCATTATCGTAGCGTGAGCCGCGAATACCAATCTGCACGACACGCTTCGGGTCCAAAAGACCTTCTTCTATGGCACGGCGGAAGGGAGTGCCGTGCGTATAGATAAAGTCGCCGTAATATTTGTCGAACAGGTCGGTATGGGCATCAATGTGGATCATACCGAGTGGCGTATCGCCAGCAATGCCCCGTAGCACTGGCAAGGAGATCAGATGGTCGCCACCAGCCGTCACCGGCGCGATATTCAACTTTCGCAGCTGTTTGTAGAAGGTTGTCACGCGCTCCAGTGTGTCATCGATTGAGGCAGGATTAACCGGACAGTCGCCAAGATCGGCGCAATTGGTCATTTCAAACGGCTTGATACCTGTGCGAGGGTGGGCGGCGCGTATCATGGTTGATGCATCACGCAGCTGCCGCGGTCCGTGGCGTGCGCCAGGGCGATTGGTCGTTCCGCCATCCCACGGAATGCCAATAAGGCCAATGTCCACTTCGGCAGCCAGTTCGTTGTCAAGGTCAATAACTGGTAAGCGCATAAATGTTGGAACGCCGGCAAAGCGTGGTATTTGCATCCCTGAGGTTTGCTTGAAGCGTGGGTTTTGGCTCATGACCGCCTCATTTACATGCGTTGCGTATCGCAAGATATAGTGTTGATATAACTTTCCATGCTCTCATGAAAAACGATATCGGTCATCATGACAGTTTGAGAAAACAAAACTTCAAAAAGACTTGATTTGTTATATGGTAATCGTTTGCTTTGCCTGGATTTCGCATAGGATGACTCACATATCTATCACGCAGTTTGATTGTTGTGTTTGCGCAGCTGTCCTGCTTTGAGTTGTAATGCGCAAGGCGTGTGCAAATTGAGTCACGCTATTCAGCATTAGCACTGTTGATGTCCAAGGCACGAATCTCGTAAGCACCAACAGACTTCAAGTTGTCCTGCTATCGATTAAGTTTTATTTACGCACAATTTCAAGAAGGCTGAAGCCAATGGAACATCAGCATAGGGACGTGATTATTTTAGGCTCTGGCCCGGCGGGATACACGGCCGCGGTCTATGCGTCCAGAGCAATGCTGTCGCCGCTGGTGATCCAGGGCATTCAGCCTGGTGGCCAGTTGACCATTACAACGGATGTAGAGAATTATCCCGGTTTTGCCGATCCGATCCAGGGGCCCTGGCTGATGCAGCAGATGGAAGCCCAGGCCATCAATTGCGGCACCGAGGTTGTAATGGACCACATTACCGAAGTTTCCTTGAACGACCATCCCTTCAAACTTATTGGTAATGGAGGTACAACCTATACCTGCTCAGCCTTGATTATCTGCACCGGCGCACAGGCCCGCTGGTTGGACCTGCCGTCTGAAGAGGCGTTTCAAGGGCATGGCGTGTCTGCCTGTGCAACCTGTGACGGTTTTTTCTACCGTGACAAAGAGGTCGTCGTTGTTGGCGGCGGGAACACGGCTGTTGAAGAAGCCCTGTTTCTAACCAACTTTGCGCGGCGCGTGACACTGGTGCATCGGCGCGACAGTCTAAGAGCTGAAAAAATATTGCAGGAGCGCCTCTTTAAGCATGAGAAAATCAACGTTATCTGGAACCGCGTTGTCGAT